>DASRXE010000128.1:0-17159 GCA_035654315.1 Brevundimonas sp. | reverse complement strand
AGGACGGACCCGCCGCCGTCGCCGTATCCGATCGAATCTGCCTGGCCGCCGCCGCCGCCGTGCGGGATCGGCCGGACATGATCTGGCCCGCGGATCTCGAGCCGGAGCGACGGGAGCGCGGCCTGGCCGATCTCGCCGCCTGTCTGGACCTGGCCCATCTCGCCCGGCGCGGCCTGCCGTCGCTGGAAATCTGGCTGAAGCGGCCGGACGGCGACCAGATCGCCGAGTTGCGCCTGCTGCTCAAGGATTGCGCCGGCATCCACCTCGACGGAGCCCAGCGGGTGCTCGAGATGCTGTTCTCGCATCTGGACGACGCCGTCCTGATCCTGCGCATCATCACCCAGAGTTCCTGTGCCTCGGGTCAGGAGGGCTTCCTCAGCGCCTCGGAACTGTCCGGATTCATCGAGCGGCTGATCGCCGGCGTCGACCTGCGCGTAGCGCGGATCCGGGCGTTCCGGCCCGGTTCGGACCTGGCGGTCGTCGACCCGGTCATCGAGGACCTGACCTGGTGCGCCAACGTTCTCAGCGAACTCGACGTCACCCTGACGCTCAATCCGCTCAGCGTCTGGGGCAAGTCGGTGCGCGACGCCCGGGTCAGCCTGTCCGGCCAGCTGTCCGCCTTCCTGCGCGCCGCGGACCGCGCCGTCGACAAGGCGCTGCCGCTGGAGCGCATCCAGATTTCCGGCCGCATGACCCGCAAGTCGCCGCAGCTGACCGCGCCGGTTCAGGGCGAGACCGTTCAGGCCGCCCGCAATCTGCTGAAGCTCGTCGGCGCGGTCCGGGGCCCGGCCTCGACCTTCGGCGCGGAATCCGATCGCAAGAGCCTGGTCGACTCCCTGATCGACCGGCTGACGGACTACGCCGACCAGGCGCTGCTCCTCGTCAATGACGGCGAGGCGCCGGACGAGCTCAACGCCCTTCGGCTGGTTGAGCTGGCGGCCCGCTGCCTCGATCTGATCGATGCGCGGTCTGTCGCCCGCACGGTGCGTCGCCGCGCCGCGGTCGCCGGGACGGCCAGGGACGGCTCCAGGCCCTCGTCGCGAGCCGCCTGATCGGCTACATCGCGCGGCGATGACGATGTTCTGGATCATGAGCGCGCTGCTGGCGGCGCTGGCGGGCCTGCTGGTCCTGGCCGGCGCCCGGCGCGGCGCCGACGCGGGCGAGGCCGCGACCGTCTCCGCCGCCGCCGAGCTGTCCGAGCTGGATCGTCTCAAGGCGCGGGGCCTGCTGGACGAGGCGGGCTGGACCGCCGCCCGCGCCGAGGCCGGCCGTCGCATCCTGTCGGCGCAGCGCGAGGCGGCCCCGGTGCACGCGGGCGCCACAGACCGTTTCTGGGTGCTGGCCGGAATCGCCGTCGCCGTCGCCGGCGGCGTGGGACTGTACATGGCGGTGGGCGCGCCGGGCCTGCCCGACCAGGCCTACGAGCGCCGCGTCGACGAATGGGCCACGCAGCTGGACGCGCTCGAGCCGCCGCAGATCGCCGCTGTCGTGGCGCGGGTCGTGGAGGAACGACCCGACGATCACCAGGCCTTGACCATGCTGGGCGCCGCCCGCTTCGAGGCCGGCGATCCGATCGGCGCCGCCTCCGCCTTCAGACGCGCCCTGACGGTGCAGCCGGATGACGCCCGGAGCTGGGCGCGCCTCGGCGAGAGCCTGGTCCGCGCCAACGGCGGCGAGGTCGGCGGCGACGCCGAAGCCGCCTTCGCCCGGGCGCTGCGTCTCGACCCGGACCAGTTGGGAGCCCGCTTCTTCCTCGGCGAGGCCGCACTGGCCCGGGGCGACGCCGCCCGGGCCCGAGACCTCTGGCTGCCGCTGATCGCGGCCCTTGATCCGGCCGATCCGCGTCGGGCCGATCTTGAAGCGCGCCTGCCGCCCGCCGGAGGCGCCGGATGAGTTGGCTGCCCAAATCTCCCAAGGCCCGCCGTCGCCTGTGGGTCGTGGCCGCCGTCGCGCCGGTGCTGGCGCTGGCGGTCGGCCTGTCGCTGTACGCCATGCGCGATAGCGTCACCTTCTTCTTCTCGCCGTCCGAGGCGACCGCCGACAAGGCGCCGGCGGGGCGCGTGGTGCGGCTGGGCGGGCTGGTCGAGGTCGGCAGCGTGGTCCGCGACGGAACCGGACAGGTCGTCTTCGTAGTCACCGACAACGTCGCGAGCACCCAAGTGACCTATCGCGGCGATCTGCCCGATCTGTTCCGCGAGGGGCAGGGGGTGGTGGCCCAGGGGGCCTTCCTGCCTGACCGCAGCTTCCGCGCCACCCAGGTGCTGGCCAAGCACGACGAAAACTACATGCCGCGTGAGGTCGCCGACCGGCTCAAGGCCAAGGGCGAATGGCGCCCGGCGGCTGGAAAGCCCGCTTCATGATCGTTGAAGCGGGCGCCTTCGCGCTGATCCTCGCCCTGGCATTGTCGGCGCTGCAGACCGGAATGGCCGTGGCCGGCCGCCTTCGCCGCAGTCCGGTGCTGGCCGGCGCCGCCGAGGGAGCCGCCATCGCCGCCGCCCTGGCCGTGGCCGCGGCCTTCGCCGCCCTGATCTTCGCCTTCGTGGTTTCCGATTTCTCGGTCGCCAACGTCGCCGCCAACAGCCACACCGACAAGCCGATGCTGTACAAGGTGGCCGGGGCGTGGGGCAGCCATGAGGGCTCGCTGGTGCTGTGGTGCCTGGTCCTGACCGCCTTCGGGGCGGTTTTGGCGCGGGCCCGCAACCTGCCGTTCGGGCTCAAGACCTCGGCCGTGGCGACGCAGGGCCTTCTGGGCCTGCTGTTCCTCGCCTTCGCCGTCTTCACCTCCAACCCGTTCGCGCGGCTTAACCCCGCCCCGTTCCAGGGCGCGTCGCTGAACCCGCTGCTGCAGGACCCGGCGCTCGCCTTCCACCCGCCGCTGCTCTACGCCGGCTACGTCGGTTTCTCGGTCTGCTTTTCGCTGGCCGTGGCCGCCTTGGTCGAGGGCCGCGCCAACTCGGCCTTCTGGCCGGCCTGGGGCCGCTGGGTCCGGCCCTGGGCGCTGGCCAGTTGGGCCTTCCTGACCGTTGGCATCACCCTCGGCGCCTTCTGGGCCTATTACGAGCTGGGCTGGGGCGGCTGGTGGTTCTGGGACCCGGTCGAGAACGCCAGCTTCATGCCGTGGCTGGCCGGCGCGGCCTTGCTTCACTCCGCCGTGGTCACCGAGCGACGCGGGGCCCTGGCCGGCTGGACCACCTTCCTGGCGTTGCTGGCCTTCACCTTCTCCATGCTGGGGGCCTTTCTGGTCCGCTCGGGCGTGCTGACCAGCGTCCACGCCTTCGCCGTCGACCCCCAGCGCGGCCTGATGCTGCTGGCCATCCTCGGCGTCACGGCCGGCGCGGCCTTCACCCTGTTCGCCTGGCGAGCCCCCCGATTGGGCGGCGGTGGCATGTTCGCCCCGGTCAGCCGCGAGGGCGCGCTGGTGCTCAACAACCTGTTCCTGACCGCGGCCTGCGCCACCGTCCTGCTCGGCACCCTCTATCCCCTGATCCTCGAAGCGGCGAACGGCGCGACCATCTCGGTCGGTCGGCCCTATTTCGCCCTGACCTTCGTGCCGCTGATGGCCCTGGCCTTCCTCATCCTGCCTGCCGGACCGCTGCTGGCGTGGAAGCGGGGCGACCTGAAGGGCGTGACCCAGCGCCTCGTGGTCGCCGCCGGCCTGTCGGTCCTTCTCGCCCTCGCCGGCTGGCTGATGTTCGAGCCGCGCAAGGCGCTGTCGGCGGCAGGCATAGGACTCGGCGTCTGGCTGATCCTCGGCGCCCTCGCCGAGACGGCGGAGCGCACCCGCCTGTTCCGCGCCTCCCCCGGCGAGACCCTGCGCCGGGCCCGGGGCCTCCCGTTCGGCGCGTGGGGCACGACCCTGGCCCACGCCGGCCTCGGCGTCTTCGTGCTCGGCGCGGTGGTCGAGACCGGCTATCGCGTCGAGGCGGCCCGCCCGCTCGCCGTCGGCGAAACTATCGAGGTGGGTCCATGGGCCGTTCGGCTGGACGACGTCCAGATCATCGAAGGGCCGAACTATCTGGCCGAACAGGGCCGCCTCACGGTCACCCTCCGTTCCGGCGCCGCGCCTCGCGAGGTCACCGCCGAGCGCCGCTTCTTCCCCGCCGGCGGCCAGACCACGACCGAGGTCGGCCTCGACTTCCGCGGGCTGGACGACGTTTACGTGGTGCTGGGCGAGCGCGGCCGGACCGAAGCGGGCGCCCCGGCCTGGAACGTGCGGGTGTGGTGGAACCCGTGGGCGCGGCTGATCTTCCTCGGCCCCGCCATTATGGCGCTGGGCGGCGTGCTGTCGCTGATGGATCGCCGGCTGCGGCTGGCCGTCTCGAAGCGGAAGACGGCGGCATGAAGCGGGCCTTGCTGATTGCGGTTGCTTCGCTTGGACTGATCGCCGCCGAGCCGCCGCCGGCGCCCGACCGGCCGCTGCCCGACGCCGCGCAGGAGGCCCGGGCCCAGGCGCTGTTCGACGACATCCGCTGCGTGGTTTGTCAGCACGAGGCCATCGCCGACAGCCCCGCCGGCATCGCCGCCGACATGCGCGGCATGGTCCGGGAGCAGATCGCCGCCGGGCGCTCGGACGCCGGGATCAAGCAGGACCTGGTGCGGCGCTACGGCGACTTCGTGCTGTTCCAGCCGCCCGTCCGAACCGGCACCTGGCTGCTGTGGTTCGGTCCGTTCGCCCTGATCGTGGCGGTGGGCGCGGTCCTGCTGCTGATGGCCCGGCGGCGACGTGTCGAGCCCCCGGCCCTGTCCGCAGACGAGGAGGCGCGGCTGGCCGAGATCATGGCGGCGTCCGCGGATCGCCGTGATCCTGACGCAAAGTCGTCTGACCACTGACGCGGACGGACCTATCCTTGGTCCGCGACGTTGGCCATGTTGGCCGTCGCCCTATATTGACGAACTGAACGGGCGTCCGCGCCCGAGGAGAGGATCGTACGAACCCGATGATGAAGCGTAAGGAATTCATGCTGGGGGCCACGTTCGGCCTGGTTCTCGCGGCCGGCGCCACCGCCGGCGGCGTCATCGACTGGCCGACCGCGAATGCCGGTCCCGTCGCCGGCATGTCCGGCCGCCTGGCCCCCAATGCCGGCGCCGCAGGCCTGGCTTTCGCCCCGCCGCAAGGCGCGCCTCTCAGCTTCGCGGACATCTTCCAGCAGGTCGCCCCCGCCGTGGTGCAGATCAATGTGGAGTCCCGCGTGGATGCGCCCGCGACGATCCGCATTCCCGGGTTCCCATTCCCGATTCCCAATCCCGGCGGCGAAGGCGAGGACGAGGACGGCGAAGGCCGCACCGCTCGCGGCGCCGGCTCCGGGTTCTTCATCTCGCGTGACGGCTACATCGTCACCAATAACCACGTGGTCGCGGACGCCGTCGAGATCACCGTGGTCCTGGCCGACGAACGTGAGCTGGAGGCCCGCGTCATTGGCCGCGACGAGGCCACGGACCTGGCGGTGATCAAGGTCGAGGGGACGGACTTTCCGTTCGTCCAGTTCGAGGAAGACGCCCAGCCCCGCGTCGGCGACTGGGTGATCGCCGTCGGCAATCCGTTCGGGTTGGGCGGCACGGCCACCGCCGGCATCGTCTCCGGCATCGGCCGCCAGAATATCGATCCTGACACCAACGCCGGCTACGTCGACTTCCTGCAGATCGACGCGGCGATCAACACTGGCAACTCCGGCGGCCCGACCTTCGACATCTACGGCCGGGTGATCGGCGTGAACTCGGCCATCTACTCCCAGACCGGGGGCTCCATCGGCATCGGTTTCGCCATTCCGGCGTCGGTCGCCAAGTCTATAACCGAGCGTCTGATCGCCGACGGCCGCGTCGAACGGGGGTACGTCGGACTGACCCTCCTCACCTTGTCCGACGACGCCGCAGAGGCCTACGGCCTGCCGCGCGACTTCGAGGGCGCCTATGTGCATTCCGTCACGCCCGGCGGACCTGCGGACCGGGCGGGCTTCCAGATCGGCGACGTGATCACCGAGGTGAACGGCGAGCCCATAGCCGACAGCACCGAAGCGACCCGCCTTGTCGCGGCGGTGGCTCCCGGCCAGATGATCCGCGCAGGGATCCTCCGCGACGGCCGTCGCCAGACCCTGAACATTCGCGCCGGCGTGCGGCCCTCGGAAGCCGAGCTGCGTGAAGGCATTCTGGGCGGCGGATCGGTCGATCCGGGCGAGACCCCCGCTCCGGCCGGCCAGAGCATCGAGGGCATCAGCGTCGCGCCGCTCACGCCCGGCACGCGGTCGAGGTACCGCCTGCCCGAAGGGACCTCGGGCGTCGTGATCACGGGCGTCGAGAGAGGGTCCGTTGCGGCTCGCCTGGGCCTGCGTCCCGGCATGCTCATCACCCGGGCCGACCGGAGTCCGGTGTCGAGCGCGTCCGAACTGCGCGCGGCCGTTGAAGCGGTGAAGGCCGCCGGACGCCCCGGCGTCCTGCTTTTCGTCCTCGAAGCGGGAGGGGCGACCGCCGTGCCCCTGGTGCTGGAGTTCAGCGCCGACGATTGATCACGGACCTGACAAAGCCGTAACTGCCCCCATCGCCGCCGATGCGCTACCATCGGCGGCGATTCTGCATCCGGAGGGGTCTTATCATGCGTATTCTGGTGGTCGAGGACGATGCGGAAGCCGCGACCGCCATGGTCCGCGGCCTCACCGAGGCCGGTCACGAGCCGACCCACGCCGTCGACGGCGCCTTCGGTCTGCTGGAGGCCCAGAAGGGCGGCTACGACGTCTATGTCGTCGACCGCATGATGCCCCGCCTCGACGGCATCGGCATGGTCGAGACCCTGCGCAAGGACGGCGACCAGACCCCCGTCCTGTTCCTCTCGGCCATGGGCGAGGTCGACGACCGTGTCGCGGGCCTCAAGGCCGGGGCCGACGACTATCTGGTCAAGCCCTACGCCTTCTCCGAACTCATCGCCCGCGTCGAGGCCCTGTCGCGCCGCCGCGAGACCGGCTCGGTGGCCACAATGCTCAAGGTCGGGGACCTCGAGATGAACCTGATCGCCCGCACCGTGCATCGCGCCGGCCAGGAGATCGACCTGCAGCCGCGCGAGTTCCAGCTGCTCGAATTCCTGATGCGCCATGCCGGCCAGTCGGTGACCCGGACGATGCTGCTCGAGAAGGTCTGGGAGTATCATTTCGACCCCCAGACCAACGTCATCGACGTTCACATCAGCCGCCTGCGCGCCAAGATCGACAAGGGCTTCGACCACGCCATGCTGCAGACGGTCCGCGGGGCGGGGTACCGGCTGGAGGCCTGACGCCTCCCGATGAAGCTCCCCTCCCTCCTTCGACGCACGCCCTTCCGGCTGACGCTGCTGTTCCTCGCCCTGTTCGCGGCGGCGGCCAGCGCCATCCTGGCCTATGTCTATGTCGCCTCGGCGGCCGAGGCGCGTGCGCGGGCCGAGGCCGATGTGCGGGCCGAGCTCGACATCCTCACCGGGATCTACGCGGCGCGCGGCGTCGACAAGCTGAACGAGGCCTTGGTCGACCGGATCATCAGCCAGCGCCCCTACCTCTACATGCTGATGGATTCGCAGGGGCAGGCGATCACCGCCAACCTCAGTGTGACGCTCCGCAACGCCGACGGCGCCCTCGTCGACCAGAACCTCAACTTATCGCCGATCGAGGACTATCGCGGCGGCGAGCAGTGGGAGACCTTTCGCTTCACCGACATCGACGAGACCGGAACCGTCGAACGTAAACAGGCCTTCGGCGTCCAGGTCACCCTGCCGGGCGGCGAGAGGCTCTACGTCGGCGAGGACCTGGGTGACACCGAGGCCTATCTGGCGCGGCTGACCCAGGCGCTCTGGGCCGCCATGGGCATCGTCCTCCTGCTCGGGTTGACGGGCGGACTGCTGGTCAGCCGCAACCTCGAGCGCTCGATGGGCCGGCTGAACAGGGTGGCCACGGCCGTGCAGGAGGGCGACCTCAAGGCGCGGGTGCCGATCCGCAACTCCGGCGACGAGCTGGACGAACTGGGCGCCGGCCTCAACACCATGCTGGACCGGCTTGAGGCGTCGATGGCCTCGATCCGCCACGCCGGCGACGCCATCGCCCACGACCTGCGCTCGCCCCTGACCCGGATGCGGGCCAAGCTTGAGGTGTCCCTGATCGACGCCGAGGCGGGCAAGATCGACGGCGTCGACGCCCTTCAGCTGGCCCTTGACGAGGCCGACAACCTGCTCAAGACCTTCAACACCGTGCTGGCCATCGCCCGCCTGCAGGCGGCGGCGGGCCGCACCCCCGATCCGCAGCGGTTCGACGCCGCCGACCTCGCCGCCGACATGGCCGAGCTCTACGAGCCGGCTTCGGAGGACAAGGGGCTGGAGTTCTCGGCCGAGATCGAACGCGGCCTGATGGTCGACGCCAATCGGCCCTTCCTCGCCCAGGCCCTGGCCAACGTCATCGACAACGCTATCAAATACACTCCCGTCGGCGGCGCTGTCATGCTGCGGGCCCGGCGGCGCAGTTCGGGCGAGATCGAGTTCTCGGTCACCGACACCGGTCCCGGCGTGCCCGAGGGCGACCGCGAACGGGTCACCCAGCGCTTCGTGCGGCTCGACAACAGCCGCAGCGAACCGGGCTCCGGGCTCGGCCTGTCGCTGGTGGCGGCGGTGCTCGAGGCCCACGGCGGACGGGTCCAGCTGGACGAAGGCCCGGGCGAATACGGCGGCTTCGGCCCCGGCCTGCGCGTCGCCCTGGTCCTGCCGCCGGCTGAAGCGGCGTGAGCGAGGCCCTGGCCCCGGTGCTGGCGCCATGCGGTCCCGTCGTCGACAGCGAGGCGGCCGACCGCGCCCGGGAGCGGCTGGGCGAGGCGGCTGCCGACGGCGGCTGGGAAGCGACGCTGCAGGGCGTCTGGCCCGCCCTCGCGCCGGTGTTCGCCGCCTCGCCCTATCTGTTCAATCTTGCGCGGCGCTGGCCCGACCGCCTGCGCGCTGTCCTCGAGGACGCGCCGGAGACCCGTCTGGCCGCGCTTCTCGCCGAGACAGAGGCTCTGACCGGCGGCGCCGACGCCCTGCGCGCGCCGCTGCGCCGGCTCAAGGGCGAACTCCATCTGCTGACGGCGCTCGCCGACCTCGGCGGCGTCTGGGACCTGGATCAGGTCACCGGCGCGCTCAGCCGCTTCGCCGACGTCTCCGTCAACGCCGCCCTGCGCGCCGTCGCCCACGACCAGCGCGAGCGCGGCAAGCTTGTCAGCCCGTCCGACGATCCGCGCGGCCCGGTCCCCGGCCTGTTCGGTCTGGCGATGGGCAAGCACGGCGCCTTCGAGCTCAACTACTCCTCGGACATCGACGTCAGCCTGTTCTGGGAGCCCGAGGCCCTGATCCCGGCGCTGGCCGAGGGCGTCGAGCCGCAGCGCTTCGTCGATCGGCTGGCCCAATCGCTGGCCACGCTGATGCAGGAACGCACCGGCGACGGCTATGTCTTCCGGGTCGACCTGCGCCTGCGCCCCGACCCGTCCTCCACCCCGCCCGTGGTCGCCGCCCCCATGGCCCTGGCCTATTACGAGAACGTCGGCCAGAACTGGGAGCGCGCCGCCTTCATCAAGGCCCGCGCGGCGCTCGGCGACATCGGCGCGGGCCGGTCCTTCATCAAGGCCCTGACCCCCTTCATCTGGCGGCGCAGTCTCGACTATCCGGCCATCCTCGACATCCAGTCGATCAAACGCCAGATCCACGTCCACAAGACCGGCGAGGGGCTGGCGGCGGCGGGAGCCAACCTGAAGCTCGGTCGCGGCGGCATCCGCGAGATCGAATTCTTCGCCCAGACCCAACAGCTGATCCTCGGCGGCCGGGACCCCGGCCTGCGCACGCCGCGCACCGTCGAGGCCCTCGCCGCTCTGCGCGACGCCGGCCATGTCACGCCCGACGCCTGCGCCGAGCTGACCGCCGCCTATGTCGATCTGCGCGGGCTCGAGCACCGGGTGCAGATGCTCGACGACGAACAGACTCACAGCCTGCCCGCCGAACCCGAAGCCCGTACGCGGGTTGCGGCGCTGGCGGGAGAGGGCGATCTGGCCGCCTTCGACGCCCGGGTCGAGGCTCTGCTGGTCGGCGTCAACCGACGCTACGGCGAACTGTTCGAGGGCGAGGAGGCGCTGTCGTCTCCCTATGGCTCGCTGGTCTTCACCGGGGTCGAGAACGATCCGGAGACGCTGGAGACGCTGGCCCGGATGGGCTTCTCCGATCCCGCCATGGTCGCCGATACGATCCGCAGCTGGCACCACGGGCGCATCCCGGCCACCCGCACGGCGCGGGGGCGCGAGCTGTTCACCCGCCTCGCGCCTCGCCTGCTGACCGCCTTGGCTGACACGGGCGCAGCCGACGCCGCCTTCCGCCGGTTCGCGGTGTTCTTTTCCGGCCTCAGCGGCGGGGTCCAGGTCCAGGCCCTGTTCCTGGCCCAGCCGAAGCTGTTCGACCTGGTGGTCGGCGTCATGGCCTTCGCGCCCCGGCTGGCCCGCACGCTCGGCCGCTATCCGGCGGCGCTGGACAGCATGCTGGACGCCCGCTTCGCCCGCAGCATCGAGGAAGACACCGGCGTGGTCGCCCAGATGGGCGTCGAGGCCGCCGCCGCGCCGGATTTCGAGACCGCGATGAACGTGGTGCGCCGCGTCCATCGCGAGCAGATGTTCCGCATCGGCGTCCAGACTCTGACCGGTCGCGTCGGGCCGGAGGAGGCGGGACGCGCCTACGCCACCCTGGCCGACGCCTGCCTCGGCGCCCTCGCGCCGGCCGCCATGGCGGAGACCGTGCGTCAGGGTGGCAACCTGCCCGGCGGCGCGGTCGCGGTGGTGGCTCTCGGCAAGGCCGGTTCGCGTGAGATGACCGCGACCTCCGACCTCGACCTGATGACCGTCTATGACGCGCCCGCCGACGCCGTATCCGACGGCAGGCACTGGGCCGCGGGAGTGTTCTACTCGCGCTTCACCCAGCGTCTGATCGCGGCCCTGTCGGCGCGCACGGCCGAAGGCGGGCTCTACGAGGTCGATATGCGGCTGCGTCCCGGCGCGGCCAAGGGCCCGGTGTCGCTGCGCCTTTCGGCAGTCGAGGACTACTACGCCACCGAGGCCGACACCTGGGAGTTCATGGCCCTGACCCGCGCCCGCGTCATCTGGGCGGACGATCCGGGGTTCGGCGCTCGCACGACGGCGATGCTGGAGGCCATCCTGAGGCGGCCGCGGCCCGGCGTGGGCCTCGCCGCCGACGCCCGGCGCATGCGCGACCTGATGGCCCGGGAACGGCCGGGACAGGGCGAATGGGACGTGAAACTGGCGCCCGGCGGCCAGGTCGACGCGGAATTCGTCGCCCAGGTCCGTCAGCTCCGGCGGGCGCGGGCGGGCGGCCCCATGACGGTGTCGACCCTCGAGGCCTTGTCTGACGATCCCGAACTGGCCGAGGCCTGGCGCCTGCAGCAGGCCCTCAGCCAGATACTGGGCGCCGCCTTCGACGATCGCCCCGATCCCGGCCAGGAGCCGGAAGGCTTTCGCGAGCGGTTGGCCAAGGCCGCCGGCTTCCCCGGCTTCGACGCCCTGACGGCCGGGCTGGCGAAGACCCGCAAGGCCGCGCGGGCCGCCTTCGAGGCCGCCCTGCCGCCTGTCGGCGACGGAGACTGACGCGAACGGCGTTTCACTCTCCAGACAGGGAAGCGCGGCCGCGTCGGGCGGCCATGGAGACCATCGAGATGAAGAGAACCCTTCTGGTCGGCGCACTCGCCGCCCTGACCCTCGCCGCCGCCGCGGGCGGCGCCGCCGTCGCCCAGCAATCTCCCGAGCGTCCGCACGCCCGGGTCCTGCGCGGCGACGCCGACGGCGACCACCGCCTCAGCCAGGCCGAATTCGTCGCCCGCCGCGTCGCCCGCCTGACCGCCGCCGACGCCGATCGCGACGGCTCGGTGACCGCGGACGAGCGCCGCGCCGCCGCCGAAACCCGCCGCGCCGGACGCGCTGACGCCCGTTTCGACCGGCTCGACGCCGACGACGACGGCGTCATCAGCAAGGCCGAGTTCGACGCCCGCCGCGAGGCCCGGGCCGAACGCGGCCAGCGGCCGGTCCGCGCCCACCGGGGCGCCGCCCGCCGCACCCGTCACGCGGCGCGCATGGAGGCCCGCGGCCCGGTGGTCATCGCCGAGGCCCAGGCCAGGGCGGAGACCGCCTTTGTTCGCCTCGACGCCGACCGGGACGGCTACGTCACCGTCGAGGAGCGCCGGAGCGCCCGCGCGGATCGCCGCGAGCATCGTCGTGAGCGTCGGGCGGAACGCCGCGCCGCCCGACAGGCTCAACAGGCGTCGCCTTCGGCGCCCGCTTCGGAGTAAGCAGATGACGGGCGCGGCGGTCCTCGACCACACCGGCCTTGCAGCAACGTTCGCACGAGGCCGGATGGCGACCTTCGCCGACCCCGACGAGGATCTGGTGCGCCGCGTGGGTGAAGGCGATCCCGCGGCCATCCAGGCCATGGTCGCGCGCAAGCTGCCGCGCATGCTGGCGCTCGCCCAGCGCATGCTCGGCGATCCGGTCGAGGCCGAGGACGTGGCGCAGGAGGCGATGCTGCGGGCGTGGCGGCAGGCGCCCCGGTGGGTTTCGGGACGGGCCAGGTTCGACACCTGGCTGCATCGGGTGGCGCTGAACCTCTGCTACGACCGGCTGAGGCGGCGGCGCGAAATCCCCACCGACGCCCCGCCCGACAGGCGCGACGACGGCCCCGCCCCGGATCGCGGCCTGCTCGCCGCCGATGTCGGCGCAGCGGTCAACGGAGCGCTGGCGCGCTTGCCCGACCGTCAGCGCGAGGCCATCGTGCTTTGCCATTATCAGGAGCTGTCGAACATCGAGGCCGCGGGCCTGATGGAGATCAGCATCGAAGCTCTGGAAAGCCTGCTGTCGCGTGGACGGCGGGCGTTGCGACTGGCGCTGGCCGATCACCGGCCGGGCGCCGAGGGAGTATGAACGTGATGACGGCGGAACGCTTTCTCGCCCTGACGGCCGCCTACGGCGCCGACCGGCGTCGCTGGCCGGATAGCGAACGCGCGGCGGCCGAGGCCTTCGCGGCGACCCATCCGGCGCTGGCGCGGCCGGCCCTCTTCGAGGCCGACGCGGTCGACGCCCTGCTGCACCGCTCGCCGACGCCGCAGGTGTCGACAGCGTTGCGTGATCGCGTGCTGGTGGCGGCGACCTCGGCCGGAGGCAGGGCCCATCGCGCCAGCCGGCTGTGGATCGACCGCCTGTCCCTGGTCTTCGGCGCCGGCTGGGCCGCGGCGGCCTGCGCCGGGATCGTGGCGGGCGTGATCATGACCGGCCACGTCACCGCCGACGCCCGCGCCGACGCCGTGCTGTACCAGGCCTCCCTGCTCGGAATGGACGACATGGAGCTGCTCGGGTGAACGCCAGAACCCTGATGATCGTCCTCGCCGCCTCCGTGGCCATCAACCTGTTCGCCTTGGCGGCCGGGGCCACGCTGCTGATTGGCCGGGCCAACGTCGAGCACAGGATCGAGGCTCAGCACAGCTCGCCGAGAAGCCACCCGTTCATGACGGTGGTCGAGGGACTGGATCCGGAGGTGCGGGACCGCGTGCGCGCCGCCCTGCGGGCTTCGGCCCTGACGGCCCGTCCGGACTTCGACGAAATGCGCCGCAAACGTCGCGAAGCCATCGACCTGTCCCGCTCTCCGGATTTCGATCCGGCCCGGGTTTCCGCCCTGCTGGAAGAGTCCCGCGTCGCGGAGCTGCGGGGCCGGGCGCGGATCGAGGCCGACGCCGTCGCCGTGTTGCAAACCCTCGACCCGGACGATCGCGCCGCCCTGTCGCAAATCCTCACCCGCCGCGGCCGGTTCGTGGTGCGTGAAAAAGGCGACCGCAGGGGCCGGACGGCGGGTCAGCCTGCGGGGTCCTGACCGGTCTCAGGCGGCTCGCGCCTGGCTCTCGGCGGTCTGCTCGGGCCGGCGGACGGGCAGGTCGAAGCTGGCCGTGGTGCCCCGTCCCGGCTCGCTTTCCAGCGTCAGCGTCCCGCCGTGCAGCTCGATCAGGGACTTGGTCAGGGCCAGACCGAGGCCCGTGCCCTGGGTGGTCTTGGAATGCTGCCCCTCGACCTGTTCGAACGGCCGCGCCAACCGGGTCAGGTCTTCGGCGGCGATGCCGATGCCGGTGTCGGTCACGGCGACCCGCACGCGATCGTCGTCCTGACGGGAAAGGGTCACGACGATGTCCCCGCCCTCGGGGGTGAACTTCACCGCGTTCGAAAGCAGGTTCAGCACCACCTGCTTCAAAGCACGATGATCCGCCTCGATGGTCGGCAGTTCGGCGGCGTCGACCAGCAGTTTCAGGCCGGCCTCCTCGACCCGGCCGCGCATGAGCCGCGCCGCGTCGTCGACGATCTCCTTCAGCGATACCGCCTCGTAGTGCAGCGTCAGCTTGCCGGCCTCGATCTTGGCCATGTCGAGGACGTCGTTGATCAGGCTGAGCAGATGCTGGCCCGACCGCAGGATATCGGCGGCGTAGCCCTTGTAGCGCGCGTCGCCGAGCGGTCCGAACAGCTCACCGGCCATGATCTCCGAGAAGCCGTTGATGGCGTTCAGCGGCGTGCGCAGTTCGTGGCTCATGTTGGCGAGGAACTCTGACTTGGCCTGGTTCGCCGCCTCGGCCCGGGTCATGGCCACCTCATACTTGCGAGCCAGCAGCGACAGCTTCTCCTCGCGGTCCTCGAGCTCGGTGATGGTCATGTGCAGCCGTTCGGTGGCGCGCTGGCGCTCGGCTTCCTTGTGCTTGATGGCGGTGATGTCCGCCGCCGTCACCACCGAACCTCCGTCCGAGGTGAAGCGCTCGACCAGCTGCAGCCAGCGCCCGTCGTGCAGCTCGACCTCGCGCGCCCCGGCCCGGCCGCCGGGAGCGGCCTGCTCCGACTTGATGGCCAGGCCGGCGATCCGGTTCAGATCGGTCTTCAGCGCGCCCTTGCGCACCACGCCGGGCTCGAAGCTGAAGGCGTCCTGGAAGGCCTGGTTGGACAGGATGAGGCGACCGTGTCGGTCGAACAGCACGAAGGCGTCCGAGACGCTCTCGATGCCGTCGCGCAGCCGGCCTTCGGCGGCCTGCGCATGGGCCTTGGCGCGGCGCGCCTCGGTGGTGTCCAGCGCGATGCCCAGAATCGAGGTGAATCCGTCCTCCCCCCGTTCGCCGCGCGCCTGTCCGCGCGCGTCGATCCAGCGGGCGCGACCCTGCGGGTCCGGCACCGGAAAGCTGACCTCGAAGGCGCCGAAGGTCTCGGCCTGACGCAGGGCGTGGGCCACGGCCTCGCGATAGCGCGGATGGATTCGCTCCATCATCGCTTCGGCCGTTGTCGCCCCGGTGCGCTCCAGCCCCATCAGGTCCGCCATATAGTCGGACAGCAGGATCTGGCCGGTTTCGATATCCCAGTCCCAGACCCCGCAGCGCGCCGCCTCCACCGCGCCCCGGAATCGGCGTTCGGACGCCGCCCATTCGCGGCTGATCCCCGCCTGCCGCCGTTGCTGCAACAGGCTCAGCAGCAGCACCAGCACTCCGATGGCGAAAGGCGCCGTCAGCAGCCAGGCGTCGTCCAGAAGGGCTCCCGCGCCGATGCTGACGGGCGTCGAGGCGACGGCGATCAGGCCGGTGTCGCCCACGGCCACCGTCGTCCGCCGCACCGCGCCGTCGCCGACCGACAGGGTCGCACCCTGTCCGCGCCCGTCTGCGGGGGACTCGGCCAGGGCCAGGGCCTCCGCCCCGCCCGCGCCGCCGGCCAGCAGGGCGCGCGGCCCGGACAGCAGCCACAGATCGACGCCGTCGGTCGTCCGCAGCGAAGGCAGGGGGGCCCGGCCCACCAATCGGCCCCCGTTGGCCAACGATCCGGCGACCAGCAACGCGGCGCCGTCCGCCGCCAGCCGCGGCTTGCCGGGCGCGGCGGTGAAGGCGGTCGGGGGCGCGCCTTCGGCCGCGACCACGCTTCCGTCCGGCGATATCACCGCGAAGGCGCGTCCGGGGGCGGCGGTGCGGGCCTGCTGGATGGCCTGGTCGGGACCGCCCGACTGCGCCGCGGCGGCACGAACGGCGGCCTCGACAGGGGCGATGCGGATTTCGGTTTCAAGCGCCAGCAGCCGCGCCTCGCGGTCCACCGCCGCCATGCGCAGGGCGTCGGCCTCCTGCCCCGGACGCGCCATTTCGCGAGCGAACAGAAGCACATAGGCGGCGACAGCCAGGGTTACGGCGAGGATGGCGATCCGCAACCATGCGGGCGGGCCCTTGCGCCGGTCCGCAGCGCGCCGTCCTTGCGAGGTTATGCGGCGCTCACTGCCCCGCAAGGCGCTCTCTCCCGGACGATTCGGCGAAGATCGGACAAATCTAGGCTGTGTCGCGGATTCGTGTCGAGGCTTCGCGGTTCAAATTGACGTGGCCGCCCCGCCGCAGCGCCCCTCAGGCCGCCCGCGACGGGGTCTGGGCGGCGGGGATCTCGGGGGCTGCGAGCACGTCGGTGACGCCCTTCAGCACCGTCCGCGCATCGCGGGCCAGCAGCTGCATCTCGGGCGGGGCGTCCTCGGGGGCCTCGTCGACGGCGGCGACCATCCGCTGGGCCAGCGCCATCAGCTTCGGCGCGGCGGCGATCAGCCGGGCCTGGAATTCGATCTGGTCCGGGTCGCGGTCGTACTCCGCCCCCGGCACGCGCCAGCCGCCCCAGTCGGCCTTGTCGGTGACCACCACCGGATAGGTGCCGGGAAAGGGATGATGCGGGGTGTCGTCGGCCGTCTGCCACTTGTTGCGCGCCCGCATCAGCCGCCAGTTGTCGCCGGCGTTGGCGGCCGGGTCGTCGGTCGGCAACAGCAATTCGTGACCGAGAAACTCGCGGCCCAGCCCGACGTCGTAGGTGACGCGCACCGGCTCCTCGAAACCCTTGGCCCAGACCGGCTGGACCTTCTCGATCTGGGCCCAGGCGCCGACACACTCGACCCAGACCTTCTGACCCTTCTGGAATTGCGCGCGCGCCATCGGCGTCTCCCGTCGTGAACGGCCAGCATGCCCCGGCGCGGGTGAACGCGTGGTTTGGCGAAAGGGTTAACGCCCGCCCCGTCAGGGCCGCGAGATGTCCTCCAGAGTCTCGCCGGCGTATTTCTCCTTCACCCGCGTCGACAGATCGCCCAGCGAAACCACCCCGACCAGTCGCTC
>DASRXE010000127.1:0-2794 GCA_035654315.1 Brevundimonas sp. | reverse complement strand
ACCGGATTGGTCATGCGGAAGCGCCACGCCGTGAAGCCCTCCCCGGCGGGCTCGCCCTCGGGGGTCAGCATCTCGGCGCTCATCACCGCCTTCAGGTCGGACGGGGCGACGATGCGGTCGTCCCACGTCTGACGGATGCCGGGGCTGTCCTGGGTCGGCACCCAGGTGCGGGTCAGGATCGCTTGGCCCTGGCTGAACAGATAGGGCTCCTCGCCGCCCGCGGTCTGTTGCGGAGTCAGCCACTGGGGGGCGGCGGCGTCCGGGCGGGTGGCGTAACGGATGACGATGCGGCGCTGCTCGCCGGGGGCGAAGGCGGGGAAGCGGATGGTCAGGGGCTGGCCGAGAATCGGGTCGGCCGCGCCGGTCTGGAACTGCAGGGGCGCGCCGTCGGAATCGCGCACGTCCTGGATGTCGAGGTTGCGGACGTCGAGGATGATCTCGTTGGCGCCCGGTTCGGCGGTGACGTCGAGCGCGGCCGTGCCGGACAGGGTGTGGGCCGCGAAGTCGGCGGCCAGGTCGAGGGCGACGTGTCTGACGCGGGCGATCTCGGGCCGGGCGTACGAGTGGATGTCGCGGACGTAGTCGACGGGGGCGGTGGCGGCAGCAGCAGGTACGGCGGGCATGTCGGAGCCGGAGGGGTTCAGGGCCGCGCAGCCTCCGAGGGCGGCGGCGAGGGCGAGGGCGGATACGAGGCCGAGCTTGCGGATCATCGAGGGCGTCCTTTGCGATTGTGCGCGGACAACGCCCCGCCGGGCCGGAAAGATCAACCCCCCGCGTCAGCTCGCCGGCGCCGGGGTCAGGTGGCGCGCCTTGAACAGGCGGCCCCGCTCGGCGATCAGCACGAAGACGAGGGCGGCCAGGCCCAGGCCGGTGAAGCCCAGAGCCATGGGGGCGACCGATCCATTGAACTGCTGGCCGATCAGGAAGCCCAGCGCCGAGCCGGCGGTGGTCGAGATGAAGCCCTGGGCCGAAGAGGCGGTGCCGGCGATGTGACCCATCGGCTCCATGGCCATGGAGCCGAAATTGCCGGCGATCAGGCCGAAGCAGAACATGGTCAGGCCCTGCAGGACGGCGAAGGTCCAGATGGTCTCGTGACCGGCCAGGGTCACGCCGGCGTGGATGGCGGCCATGGTGATGAAGCCGAGCAGGGCGGCGTGCGAGATCAGGCGCGAGCCCAGCTTCTCGACCAGTCGGGCGTTGAGCAGGGAGGCCACGGCGATGCCGCCGGCGACGAGGGCGAAGACGGTGGTGAACAGCTCCGGCGCGTGGAAGACGTCGAAGAAGATCTGCTGGCTGGAGTTGATGAAGCCGAACAGGGCGCCGGTGATGGCCGTCATGGCCAGGGTGTAGCCGATCGACTGGCGGTTGGTGACGGCCTCGCGGAAGGCGGCGGCGATGCGGCCGACCCGGATCGGCATGCGATCTTCCGGATGCAGGGTCTCCGGCAGGCGGATTCCCGCCCACAGCATGAAGGAGCCGCCCGCGAGGGCGAGGACGCCGAAGATCCACGGCCACGGGGCGACGGTCAGGACCAGCTGGCCGAGGGTGGGGGCGATGATCGGGATGCCGAGGAAGACCAGGAAGCTGAGCGACATGACCCGGGCCATGGTCCGGCCGCTGTAGCGGTCGCGGACGATCGACACCGCCAGGACACGCAGGGACGCAGCGCCGAGGCCGGTGCCGACGCGGGCGGCGATCAGCAGTTCGAAGCTGGTCGCAAAGGCGGCGAGGACGCTGAACAGGACATAGAGCGACAGGCCGATCATCAGGATCGGCTTGCGGCCGTAGCGGTCGGCGAGCGGACCGTAGATCAACTGGGCCACGCCGAAGCCGAGCAGATAGGCGGTGATGATCCACTGGCGGCTGTTCTCGTTGGCCACGCCGAGGGCGTCGCCGATGGCCGGCAAGGCCGGCAGCATGGCGTCGATGGCGAGCGCGTTCAGCGCCATCATCATGGCGATCAGGGCGACGAATTCGGGGAAGGCCGGTCCCTTGAAGGCGGGCGCGGGCGTGGCGGTGGTCATCGGGGCCAGATGGGGCGGCGTGGGCCCGGCGCAACCATCGGACCTTGAAATAGCAGCGGCGAAACGTGAAGTGAGCGGCGCCGCGCCGGCGATTCCCGCGATTCCACCGATCCGCCGCGAGGCCACAGCCGAGGAGCGACCCCATGACAGACTTCCCCGTCACCGTGTTCCACAACCCCGCCTGCGGCACCTCGCGCAATGTGCTGGCCATGGTCGAGGCGGCCGGCTACCGGCCCGAGGTCGTCGAGTATCTGAAGACCGGCTGGGACGCGGACCAGCTGCGCGGCCTGTTCGCCGAGGCAGGGCTGACGCCGCGCGAGGCGCTGCGCGAGAAGGGATCGCCGGCGGCCGAGCTGGGCCTGCTCGAGGCGGGGGTAAGCGACGACGCGATCCTGGCGGCCATGACGGAGCATCCGGTGCTGGTGCAGCGTCCGATCGTGAAGACGCCGAAGGGCGCGGCGCTGTGCCGGCCCTCGGAGCGGGTGTTGGACCTTCTGGAGCGGGGGCCGGAGGGCTTCGTCAAGGAGGACGGGGAGGTGGTGAAGGGCGGGGGCCAGGGGCTGGGGGCTAGGGACTAAGGGGCTAGGGACTAGGGACCAGGGGCGTGGCGGCGGGCGTTCACCGACAGTGCTTCTTCCGACACGGGCAGGATGTGGCTGAACCCGCGGAGGGCGAGCGGCCAGCGTTCGAGCAGGCGGCGCGCGAGCGGCGAGCCGGTCTCGGCGGCGTGGCGGGCGACCAGGGCGTGGAGGCGGACGGCGGCCTCGCCG
>DASRXE010000126.1:0-6844 GCA_035654315.1 Brevundimonas sp. | reverse complement strand
GCCTTGCCGTGGCGCAGGTTCCACCGCACCGCCAGCTTGACCGACCACATCGAGCGCTTGCCGGTCTTGATGCGCAGCATGGGGCCGGTCAGCAAGGCGCCGGAGAAGCGCTCCTCGCCGGCCTGCAGCGTCATCAGGTTCAGCACGCCGCCCATCGAATGGCCGACCATGATCCACGGCTTGGGCGCGCGGGCCTCGTAGGCGTCCAGCAGCCGGGCGTAGTCGTCGAGGAATTCCTCGACCGCGCGGGCGTGGCCCTTCAGGCGGTCGGGCAGCAGCCGGGCGGACAGGCCCTGGCCGCGCCAGTCGTGGGCGAGCACGCACCACCCTCGCGCCAGAAAATTGCCGATGACCTCGAAATATTTCTCGATCGGCTCGGTCCGCCCGGGGCTGAGGACGACGGTGCCGCGGGGTTTGCGGGTGACCAGGGCCGACGGCGTCCAGAAGGCCGCGCGCAGACGCAGGCCGCCCGCGCCGCGGAACCATTCCCCGGCTCCGCCCGGAGGCGCGGAGGCGCCCGGGACTCCCATCAGGGGCGCATTGGCGGCGTAGGCGGCGGCTCGGCTCACTCGGGTTTCCTGAATCTCAAGGTCATGCGGTCGCTTTCGCCGATCTCGTCATATTTCGAACGATCGAAGGTCGGGTCCGGCGGCGATCCGCGCGGCGCCGTCAGGCCCATCGGCGGCAGGGTTTCGACGCCGAACGGATGATCCTTGGTATCCCGTTCGTTGGCGTTGACTTCCGAGGCCGCCACGAAGACGAAACCGGCCTCGGCCGCCAACTGCTTGACGAAGGCTTCCTGGACGTATCCGTCGGCCGCTGTCGGGTCCTGATCCTTGTCGGGGCCGAGCCGGTGCTGTTCGATCCCCAGGACGCCGCCCGGCCGCAGCGCGGCGTAGGCGTCGGCGAAAGCCTTTTCGGCGACGCCCGCCGCCATCCAGGCGTGGATGTTGCGCATGAACAGGGCCAGGTCGACCGATCCAGCCGGCGCCACGGGTCCCGAGGTGGGGCCGAACTCGGACAGTTCGATCTCGCCGTACAGCCGCCGGTCGTTGGTGAACCGGGCCTGGAAGGCGGCCGTCAACTGGCTCTGCGCCGGATCGGCGCCGGGTCCGGTCTGGAAGCCGGCGGCGATATACCGGCCGCCGCCCTCCGCCAGGTAGGGCGCGAGAATCTCGGTCCACCAGCCGCTGCCGGGCCAGAACTCGACCACGGTCATGCGCGGTTGAAGGCCGAAGAAGCGCAACGTCTCCATCGGATGACGCCACACATCCCGGGCGCGGTCCTGGGCTCGCCACGGACCGGTGACCGCCCACTCCAGCGAGCCCTTTGGCGGGCCGTCCGGCTGGGGCGGCGGCTCGGCGGTCTTCTCACGACTGCAGCCGGCCAGGGCGAGCATGCTGGCGGCGCCGGAAAGCACGCTCCGACGCGACGCAAGCGATCGCAAGACCTCTGATCGTTCAGCCATTCACGTCCCCCGGCGCCTGCGCGCCGTACGGTTCGCCCCGTTCGCCAAGGGCTTAACCCTGTTCCCGTGGCCGGTCAAAGCCGTTGCGGCGACGCAAGACATCAGCCCGGCTTGCGGAAGCGAAGGGTCATCCGGTCGCTTTCTCCGACCGCATCAAAGGCGTCGCGTTCGGCCTCCGTCAGAGACGCGGACCTGTCGTTGGCGTTGCCCTCACGAGGGGCGCTTACGCGGGTCGGCGGCAGGGTCCAGACGCCATACGGGTGGTCGCGGTCGTCCTTCGGATTGGCGTTCAGCTCGCTTCGCCCATCGAGGACGAACCCCGCGGCGCGCGCAGCATGGATGACATAGCTCTCCGGCACATAGCCGGTCGGCGCCGTCTGGTCCGGGTTCAGGCCCTCGATGCTGCGATGCTGCTCCACCGCCAGCACGCCGCCCGGCTTCAACGCCTTGAAGAAGGCCGCCAGATAGGGCTCGGTCCGATCGCTCCGATGCCAGTTGTGAAAGGCGCGGGCGACGACGACCAGGTCGGCCGTGCCGTCGGCGACGCCCATGCCCTCAAGGGGCCGGTTGACGGCGACATAGGTCCCGCCGGTGGCGGCGGCGTAGGGCTCGAGGATGTTGCGCCACCAGCCGGCGCGGCCCGGCTCGATCTCGACGATCGTCGACCCGGGTCTCAGACCCCAGAAGGTCAGCGTTTCGAACGGACGGCGATGGACGTCCCGCGCCACGTCGGCCGCGGGTCGGGCGGGGGAGGCGACCGCGGCCTGCAGCGCTGTGTCCTCCTGCGGAATGGGCGGCGTCATGGCCGACCGCCGGGCGGTGCGTTGGGCCGGGGTTTCGTCGAGCCCGGGCAGGTCAGGCAGGACCTGGGCGACGGCGACGGCCGGCAGAGCGAACGCGGCGATTACGGCGAGGGCGAGCAGTCGCAAGGGGGTGTCTCCGTCGGAGGGGCAGGGCGGGCGAACCCTGCGGGGTTCAGCCGCGTCGGGCAAGTCACGATGCCGATCGGCGACACATTCTGGTCGCGCCGGACCACCTCCGCCTCTTGACGGCGATTTCGTCCATCCCACATCTGCTTTCGAGGACGCCGGTATCGGGTCCTCCAGACCGGACGGGGCCGAGCATCGGACCGTCGGGGCTGATCTCCCACCGCCGTCCCGGGCGAAAGCCCACGCCGGGTTTTCTGGGGCGGCTCAACCTTGCTGATCCTCAGGAGGATGACATGCGTACGTATGATTTCACCCCGCTCTACCGTTCCGCCGTCGGCTTCGACCGTCTGGCCGGCCTGCTGGAAAGCGCTGCGCGCACCAGCCAGGAAAACGGCTGGCCGCCCTACAATATCGAGACCACAGGCGAGAACGCCTACCGTATCGAGATCGCCGTCGCCGGCTTCAAGCCCGACGAGCTGAACATCGAGGTCAAGGAGAACCTGCTCACCGTCACTGGCCGCAAGACCGCCAATGACGACGGCAATGGGCGGAATTTCCTGCACCGCGGCCTGGCCGAACGTGACTTCGAGCGGCGGTTCCAGCTGGCCGACTATGTCGTCGTGAAGAACGCCGACCTGGTCAATGGCCTGCTGTCGATCGACCTGGAACGCGAGCTGCCGGAGGCGCTGAAGCCTCGCCGCATCGAGATCGGGTCGGGTCAACCGCTGATCGAAGGCAAGAAGGGCAAGGCGGCGTAACAGCCGGATTGTCTGAAGACCCTGAAGGGGCGGCGTTCGCGCCGCCCCTTTTTTGCGTCAGGCGGCGGCGTCGATATCGAGGCCCCGCGCCCCGGTGACGATGGCGCCCGTCATTTCGGCGTGGCGCAGACAGGCGCCGCGCAGGGTGGCGCGGGTCAGGTCGGCGCCGGTCAGGTTGGCCCGCTTCAGGTCCGCGCCCGAAAGGTCGGCGCCCTTCAGGCAGGCGCCGGTCAGGTCGGCCGGCAGCAGCCGGTCCGCCGCGATCATAAGCGGCCCCAGCTGGGCCTGGCGCAGGTCCGCGCCATTGAGCCGCGCCCGCGCCAGCCGCGCCCCGCGCAGGTCGGCGCCCTTGAGGTTGACAGAGCGGAGATCGGCGTCCTCCAGATGGGCGCCCTGAAGCTGCACCCCCTCCATGTCGAGGCCGTAGAAGACCGCGCCCTTGGCTGACAGGGCCGTGAGATTGTAGCCGTTGATCGACCGCAGCGCCCGGAGATCGACGCCGTTGAACACGGACGGCTGCCCCGCAGCGCCGCCGGTCTCGCACCAGCGGGCGTGTTCGGCCAGCATCTCGGCGGCCGGCATCTTGCCGATCGGACTACCGGCCGAGCGGTCGTCGGTGAGGGCGCCGGTCATGTCCGCGCCGTCGGTTCGCCACATGGCCATCCGGGCGCCGACCAGCACGGCGTCGCGCAGGTCCGCGCCGGTCAGGTCCGCGCCGGACAGATCGGCGCCGGCCATGTCGGCGCCCCGGAAGCTGGCCTGCTTCAGATTGGCCCGGACCAGTTTGCAGTCCTTCATGACGGCGTCGGAGAAGTCGGCGGCGACGGCGACGATGCCGGTCAGCTTCGAGCGCTCCAGATTGGCCCCCGCGAGACAGGCGCCTTGGGCCAGGGTATCGTTACGCGACTTGGCCTCGACCACCCGGAAGCCGAGTTTGGCGTCGGCGGCGGCGATGGTGCCCTCGCGCAGGTCGGCCTCGAACAGATCGGCGCCGGTCAGGTCGGCGCCGCGCAGGCAGGCGCCGCGCAGGTCGGCCCGCCGCATGCTGGCGTCGATCAGCAACGCGTCCTGCATGTCGGTTCCGAAGAAGGTGGCGTTGTCGAGCCGGGCGCCGGTCAGGTCGCAACCGATCATGCAGGCGGCCGCGAAATCGGCGTCGGCGAGGTTGCGGCCCGCGAGCGACAGGCCGGACAGGTCCAGCCAGGCGAAGACGGCGCGCGCGCCGCCCGGCTTGGCCTGCCACAGGCGGTCGTGCCGGGCGCAGATGGCGTCCAGCTCCCGTTGATCGATCCGCTTTCTGGCGGCTGGCGCGGCGTTTCCCGACATGGGTCCCGCTATGGCACACCGGCGCTTAAGGAAGACTGAAATGGTTAGCGGGGGTTTGTCCTGTTCAGGGGGTCAGCAGACCCTGGCCGGCGAGGGCCTCGGCGAGCTCGCCGGGACTGACCCAGAGGCGGGTGTAGCCGGCCTCGCCGAGGCGTTTCAGTTCGGTGGTCAGATCGGCCTTGGGCGAGGCGGCGAAACGGGCGTCGAAACCATCGCCGTCGTCGCTGATCCGGACCAGCGGCCGGCCGGTCTCGACCCGGTGCAGATAGCCCTCGTAGAGCACCGCCGCGTCCTGGGCGAGCAGGCCGGTCTCGACCTGCAGCCCGGCCTTTCTCAGCCGCTCGACCCCCCGGCCGGAGGCGAAGGGCGAGGGGTCGACGGCGGCGACGACGACCCGGCTGACCCCCGCGTCCATCAGGAAGTTGGAGCAGGAGGTGCGGCCGGACGAACGCGCGCCGCACGGCTCCATCGTGACGTAGGCGGTGGACCCTTTCGCCCGGTCGCCGGCGGCGGGCACGGCCTGTTCCTCGGCGTGCGGGCGCCCGCCGGGGGCGGTGGCGGCCTCGGCCACCACCTCGCCGTCCCTGACGATGACGCAGCCGACCGCCGGGTTCGGCCAGGTCTGGCCCATCTGCGCCTTGGCCAGGGCGATGGCCCGGCCCATGAAGCGGATGTCGTCGGAGGCGTGCTGCGCGTCGGTCATGGCTCAGGCTCCCGGCAGCGGCGGCAGGTCGGTGGCGCGGGACTCGTCGAGGTAGCGGGCGGCGGTCGGCCTGAGATCCGCATCCAGGTCGATCTCCAGCGGATTGCCGGTGGGAATCTCGACGCCGACGATGCGGTCGTCGGGGACCGCGAACAGCAGTTTGACGATGGCCCGCAGCGAGTTGCCGTGGGCGGCGATCAGCACGTCGTCGCCGGCCTTCAGGCGCGGGGCGATCTCGGCGTCCCAATAGGGTTTGACCCGGTCCAGCGTGGTCTTGAGGCTTTCGGTGTCGGGGATGGTCTGGCCGGCGTAGCGGGGGTCGGCGGTGAAGTCGTACTCGGCGCCGGGGGCGAGCGGCGGGGGCGGGACGTCATAGCTGCGGCGCCAGATCTTCACCTGGTCCTCGCCGTGCTTCGCGGCCGTCTCGGCCTTGTTGAGACCGGTCAGGCCGCCGTAGTGGCGCTCGTTCAGACGCCAGTCCTCGACCACCGGTACGTCCTTCAGACCGGCCGTGCCCAGCGCCAGGGCCCCGGTGCGTCTGGCCCGCTTCAGCACCGAGGTGAACATCACGTCGGGGCGGAACCCCGCCGCCGCGATCAGTTCGCCGCCGCGCCGGGCCTCGGCCTCGCCCTGTTCGGTCAGGTCGACGTCGACCCAGCCGGTGAAGCGGTTCTCGAGGTTCCACTGGCTCTGGCCGTGGCGCAGCAGGATCAGGCGGGGCATTCAGGTCTCCGTCACACGTCGTCCGGGGGTAGGCCCGGGGTCCGGGCCGGTCAAGGTTGGGCGGTTTTCCCGGCAACGTCGCACCGATAGCGCCGTTCCCGCGTTGTTGTGACCCTCCGGCCGCCTGCTATACCGGGCGGCCTCCCACTCAAGGACCCGATCATGATCAAGCCTCGCCAGGACCTTCGCCCGAACACGGCCGACTATGAGACCGTGCCACTGGTGAAGCCGACGGGCTTCCGCGAATACGACGCCCGCTGGATCCTGGAGAAGGAGATCAACCTGCTGGGCATTCAGGCGCTGGGCCTCGGGCTGGCGACCTATGTACACGAGGTCGGGCAGCGGCCGCGTATCGTGGTCGGGCACGACTACCGCTCCTATTCGCTGGCGGTGAAACAGGCGCTGACGCTGGGCCTGCTGGAAGGCGGGATGGAGGTGGTCGACATCGGCCTGGCCCTTTCGCCGATGGCCTATTTCGCCCAGTTCGAACTGGATTGCCCCTGCGTGGCCATGGTCACCGCCAGCCACAACGAGAACGGCTGGACCGGGGTCAAGATGGGGGCCCAGCCGCCGCTGACCTTCGGTCCCGACGAGATCGGCCGGCTGAAGGACATCGTGCTGAACGGCGAGGGCGTCAGCCGCGAGGGCGGTCGGCTGATCCGGGTCGAGGATTTCCGCGAACGCTACATCGCCGACATCGTCTCGAAGACGAAGCTGACCCGGCCGATCAAGGTGGTCGCGGCCTGCGGCAACGGCACGGCGGGGGCGTTCGCGCCGGAGGCCCTGCGTCGGATGGGGGCCGAGGTGATCGAGATGGACACCGAGCTCGACTACACCTTCCCGAAGTACAATCCGAACCCGGAAGATCACGCCATGCTTATGCAGATGGCGCAGAAGGTGCGGGACACCGGGGCCGACCTGGCGCTGGGCTTCGACG
>DASRXE010000125.1:0-8722 GCA_035654315.1 Brevundimonas sp. | reverse complement strand
ACCAGCGGGCTGCATTCCGATCGCTCGTAGCCGTAGGGGTCTGACCGCGCCCAGTCCGGGATGATCGGCACGGCGGCGGGGGTCTCGACGGCGATCGGGTCGGGGGCGGGCGTCTGCCACACCACCTGTCCGGCGGCGGCTTGTTGCAGGATGACGGCGGCCAGGACGGCGTACATGACGTACCTCCTCAATGCGATGGCCGAAACTAGCCTATTTGGCGAGCGCCCGCATCGCCTTCTCTAGCCCCTCCAGCGTCAGCGGATACATCCGCTCGTCGACCAGTTCGCGGATCATCCCCACCGAGGCGGAATAGCCCCAGTAGCGCTCGGGCGACGGGTTCAGCCAGGCCGCCTTGTCCCACTGCTGCATGGCCCGTCTCAGCCACACGGCCCCGGCCTCCTCGTTCCAGTGCTCGACCGAGCCGCCCGGCATGGTCACCTCATAGGGGCTCATGGTCGCGTCGCCGACGAAGATCGCCCGCCAGTCGGCCGGATATTTGTGCAGCAGGTCCCATGTCGGAATGCGTTCGGTGTGCCGGCGCCGGTTATCCTTCCACACCCCCTCGTAGAGGCAGTTGTGGAAGTAGAAGAACTCAAGATGTTTGAACTCGGTCTTCGCGGCCGAGAACAGCTCCTCGCACATCTTCACATGGGCATCCATCGAGCCGCCGATGTCGAGGAACAGCAGCACCTTGATCGTATTGCGCCGCTCGGGCCGCATGTGGATGTCCAGCCAGCCCTGCCGCGCCGTGCCGTCGATGGTGGCGTCCATGTCCAGCTCATCGGGCGCGCCCTGCCGGGCGAAGCGCCTCAGCCGCCGCAGGGCGACCTTGATATTGCGGGTGCCCAGCTCGACCTGGTCGTCCAGGTTCCGGTACTCCCGCTTCTCCCAGACCTTGACCGCCCGGCCCTGGCGCCCCGGCCCGCCGATGCGCACGCCCTCGGGATTGTAGCCGCCGTGTCCGAAGGGACTGGTCCCGCCCGTGCCGATCCATTTCGACCCGCCCTGGTGTCGGCCCTGCTGCTCCTCGAGGCGCTGCTTCAGCGTCTCCATCAGCGTGTCGAAGCCGCCCAGCGCCTCGATCTGCGCCTTCTCTTCGTCGGTCAGGTATTTCTCGGTCAGCAGCCGCAGCCAGTCTTCCGGGATGTCGGTGGTCAGGTCCTCGCCCGCTCCGACGCTCTCCACCCCGGCGAACACCTTGCCGAACACCTGGTCGAACCGGTCGTAGTGTTTCTCGTCCTTGACCAGCACCGCCCGTGACAGGTGGTAGAAGTCGTCGACCCGCCGCCCCGTCACATCCTTGTCCATGGCCTCCATCAGATGGAGCCATTCCTTCATCGACACGGGCACTTTCGCGTCGCGCAGGGCGGTGAAGAAGGGGAGGAGCATCAGTCGAGCCGAGTACGCAAAGCGGCCAGAGCTTGGGCGAACGGCGGCACATTCCTGGTCGCCGTCTCCCAGATGATGGTCGCGCGCAGGTGGCTGTAGCCGTGGGCAATGCGGTGCCGCAGGCTGATGATGTCGGGCCACGGGATGTCCGGCAACTCGGCCTTGGCCATATCTGACAAGAGTCTCGCGCCCTCGCCTATTCTCAGAAGGTTCATGCACACCGCGTCGTAAACCAGTTCGTTCTTCTCGAACCCGTCTGCTGAAGCCTCGGCGACATATCCCGTCAGGCGCCGGGCCGCGTCCAGCATTTCATCAATCTGGACGCTGTCGGTGTCGCTAAACGGCAAGGGCTTCGCCTTCGGCCTTCGCCCTGATCTTGGGATGCATCACTTCCGCCGAGCAGAACTCGACGGCATGTCCAATCCGTTCGCCGAGCAGCCGCTCTGTGGTCAGGAACTCCAGCCCCATTGGTCTGGCCGTCTCCACCAGCAAATCCACATCGCTGTCCGGCCCCGCCTCGTCCCGCGCATAGCTGCCGAACAGGCGTACGTTGATGATGCCCTGCTCCTCGAGCCAGGGCTTCAGTTCGCGCAGCTTTTCCAGCAGCTCGTCGCGGGTCATGGCTCATCATAACGCGCGCACGTCCTAACCGGAAACGCCGAGCAGCCTGATCAGCTGTTCCGCATCCTTCGGCGCCGCGCTTTTGATGTCGTTGTCGAAGTAGACGAACACCTCCCGTTCCTTGCGCCATTCGCGGATCGCCTTGGCCCAGTCCTTCAGCGCGGCCTCGCCGTAGCGGCCGTGATAGCGCCCGCCCGGACCGTGCCCTCTCAGATAGATGAAGTCCGCCGTCGCCTCCCACGGCGCGGGCGCATGGTGGTGGTCCGAGAGGCACAGGGCCACATTGTGTCGCCGCAGCATCTCCAGCACCTCATCGGCGTACCAACCCGGCTGCCGGAATTCGATACTGTAGCGATAGCCCTCGGGCAGGGCGTCGAGGAAGCCCTCCAGCCGCTCGTCGTTGCGATGCAGGTTGGGCGGCAGCTGGAACAGGATCGGCCCGATCTTGCCGTCCAGCCCGGCGATCCGCGAGAACATATAGGCCAGCGGCTCGGCCGGATCCTTCAGCTTCTTGTTGTGGGTGATGAAGCGCGAAGCCTTCCAGGCGAACAGGAAATCGTCGGGCGTCTGGTCCCGCCACCCCGCCACCGCCTTGTCCGTCGGCATGCGATAGAAGCTGGCGTTGATCTCCAGCGTCCGGAACCGGCGCGAGATGTAGTCCAGCCGCCCGGCCGCCTTGACCTCGTCCGGATAGAACGGCCCGTTCCAGTCCTTGTAGGCCCAGCCCGAGGTGCCGATCCGAACGTCGCGCATTCATCCGAAGCGCGGGTGGCGTCTCAGGGGTTCCGGGCCGCCTCGCCCTCGCGATCGGCCAGCGCGCCTTCGAATACCACGCCGGTGTACATGCTGACGGCCATGGCGTCCTCGAACGGGCCCGTGGCCCGGGCCTTGAATCCCCATCCGTCGCGATGGGACACAAGCGCCATGGTCAACTTCTCCCCGCCCTCCAGCCGAACTCGATAGGCGGCGAGCAGGGTGGGGCCCCGGCTCTCGAAACTCATTTTCGGCAGGTCGCCGCCGTAGACCTTGGCGTCGGGCCACCGGTTCTGGATCGCCTGGCCGGCGGAGGCCAGGACCGTCTCTTCGGACGGCAGCGGCCGGTACCGGGTGGCGTAGAGGGTGATGTCGATGTCGACGGCCTCGTCGCGCGAGACGCAGCCGACGTCCTCGCCGCGCGGGATGTCGCCGCCCTGCGTCGGAAAGATGCTGATGCGATCCTCGGGGCCGCCGTCGAACACGCAGACCATGCCGCTCGCGACGTGCGTGACCTCGGCCATGGCGCTGTCGGTGGTGTTGACGAAAATGCCCCCGGCGTCGGCCGCCCCGATGATCCGGTCAGCGATCGCCTTGGCGGCCGCGATCTGGTCGGGCGTCGCGCCCTTGTCGGGCTCCTGGGCCACCGCGGCCGTGGCGGCGAGCAGCGCCGTCACCAACACCATTTTTCCGATCATGATCCGCCCTCCCGCAATGAGAGGATGTAGACACGCTTCCGCCGCCCCGTCTATCCGTCGCCGGCCTGGCCGCGCCGCAGGATGAACTCCTCGTCCAGCCAGCGCCCCACCGGATACTGGTACTCCCCGGCCTTCTCGAACCCATAGGCCGCATACAGCTTCTGCGCCTTCAGATTGCCGCTCCACACCCCGATCCACAGCGGCCCGTCGCTGTTGGCCTCCATCCACTCCAGCGCCACGGCCAGCAGCTTCGTGCCCAGCCCCAGCCCCTGCGCCGCCTTCGACACATACAGCCGCCGCAGTTCGGCGTGGCTGGCGCGGGCGTCCGGATGGGGCAGGGTGTTCGGCCCCGTATTGGCGAAGGCCAGCAGTTCGCCGTTCGCCGCTTCCGCCACCCACCACGCCGCCCCGGGCTCGCCCAACTTCGTCCGGATCGCCTCCGCGTTGAAGCTGGCGTCGAGGAAGGTCGTCAGGTCGTCGGCCGGATAGGGGATGCCGAATCCCGCCACGAAGGTGTCGATGAAGGTCTGCCGCCCCAGCTCGGCCAGCGCGTCGGCGTCGGCGTCTACGGCGGGGCGGATCACGGGGTCGGTCATGGCCTCGCGCCTACAACCTCGATCCGGGCGCGACAAGCGCCGCGCGGGGGCATATTCTCGCCCGGTGAGCGTCGCCCTCTTCACCCACCCCGACATGATCGGGCACCGGCCCGGCGCCGGCCACCCGGAACGGCCCGAGCGGTTGCAGGCCGTGCTCGACGCGCTGGACGCCGCTGGACTGTCCGGCGACCGCCGCGCGGCGACCGAGGCGTCCATCGCCGACCTGGAGCGCCTGCACCCCGTCGACTATGTCGCCAACCTGTTGAACGCCTCTCCGGCCGACGGGCTGAACGCCCTCGACGCCGACACCGTCCTGTCGCCCGGCAGCGTCCGCGCCGCCCGTCTCGCCGCCGGGGCGGTGGTCGACGCCGTGCGCGCCGTGGCCCGCGGCGAGACCGCCCGCGCCTTCGCCGCCGTCCGCCCGCCGGGCCACCACGCCGAGCCGGACCGCGCCATGGGCTTCTGCCTGTTCTCCAACGTCGCCGTCGCCGCCCGCGTCGCCCAGTCCGAGGGCTTCGCCCGCGTCGCCGTGATCGACTTCGACGTCCACCACGGCAACGGCACCCAGGCCGCCTTCGAGGCCGACGACTCCCTGTTTCTCGGTTCGATCCACCAGTCGCCCCTGTATCCCGGCACCGGCGCCGTCTCCGAGACCGGCGTCGGCAACATCGTCAACGCCCCGGTGCCGCCCCACGCGGCCCGCGAGGCCTGGCGCTCGACCTTCTCCGCCGCCCTGATGCCTGCGCTCGAAGCCTTCCGCCCGCACCTGATCCTGATCTCGGCCGGCTTCGACGCCCACCGCCGCGATCCGCTGGCGCATCAAAGCCTCGAGGCCGACGATTTCGCCTGGGCCACCCGCGCCGTGCTCGAGGTCGCGCGATCGTGCTGCGCCGGCAAGGTTGTTTCCTCGCTCGAGGGCGGCTACGACCTTGAAGGGCTCGGTCGTTCGGCGGCCGCCCATGTCCAGGCTTTGGGGGAGGACTAGGGGGCCGGATCGCATCGCTGTTCCGCCCGTCGCTCATGTCAGTTCCCGCCCGAGACCCCTTGCCCGATCAGCCCGCCCCCGCGCCGGTTCCGCGTCCGGCGGCGCTCGTCGCCGTCCGTCCGGGGGCCATCATCCTCGCCCGCCACGGCGAGCCGGCCCTGTCGCGCAAATGCCTGCTGACCTCCGACCAGTACCGCGACTGGTGGGCCCAGTACGAGGTCGGCGGCCTGCGCGCCGGCCAGACCCCGCCGCCCGAGCTGCTGGCCACGGCCGAAGGCGCCGGCGCCATCTACGCCTCGACCCGCCCGCGCGCCCAGGAGACCGCCGCGGCCATCGCCGCCGGCCGCGAGGTCATGTCCGACGCCCTGTTCATCGAGGCGCCCCTGCCGCCGCCGCATTTCCCCTCGTGGTTCAAGCTGCCGCCGAAATACTGGGGCGCCGTGGCCCGCGTCTGGTGGCACGCCTTCAACCATCACGAGGGCCAGGAGACCCGCGCCCAGGCCGAAATCCGCGCCGAACAGGCGGCCCAGGCGCTGATCGCCCGCGCCGAGTCGGGCCAGGACGTGCTGGTCCTCGCCCACGGCTACTTCAACCACATGGTCGGCAAGCGGCTGAAGGCCGACGGCTGGAAGCTGGTCGAGAACCAGGGCTACAAATACTGGTCCCAGCGCCGCTACGAACGCCGTACTTGAGGCCGGAGGCGCCCGCCTCTAGGGTCGCCGCCGATGACCGACACCGCCGCCCCCATCCCCGCCGAGCTCAGCTTCGAAGACGCCCTGCAGCGCCTCGAGCAGATCGTCTCCCGCCTCGAGTCGGGTCAGGCCCCGCTCGAGGAGTCGATCGCCCTGTACGAGGAAGGCGCGCGCCTCAAGGCCCACTGCGAGGAGCGGCTCAAGGCCGCCCAGCTGCGCGTCGAGAAGATCGTCGTCGGCGCCGACGGCCAGGCGAAGGGCGTCGAGCCGGCCGGGTTCGACTGATGTCCGGCTCCGCGGCCGATCCGATCACGTTCGACGACTTCCTCAAGGTCGACATCCGCGTCGGCGAGGTGATCTCCGCCGACCCCTTCCCGCAGGCCCGCAAGCCCGCCTACAAACTGGCCATCGACTTCGGCCCCGAGATCGGCGTCAGGAAGTCCTCGGCCCAGATCACCGTCCACTACACGCCGGACCAGCTGGTCGGCCGCAAGGTCGCCGCCGTCGTCAACTTCCCGCCGCGCCAGATCGGCCCGTTCATGTCCGAGGTCCTGACCCTCGGCTTCCCCGACGCCGCGGGCGAGGTCGTCCTCGTCGGCGTCGACCGCGAGGTCCCGCTGGGCGGGAGGCTGTTCTGACCCCCGTCCTCGCCGCCAATTCGCCCGAGCAGGGCGTCATCGACCGGGTGGCCGAGACCGCCGACCTGGTCACCGTCGCCCTCGACGAGCTGCTGCCCCGCGCCAACGGCCCCGAATCGCGCCTGACCGAGGCCATGCGCTACGCCGCCCTCGGCCCCGGCAAGCGGCTGCGCCCCTTCTTCGCTTTGGAGGCCGCCGCCCTGTTCGATATCGAGGAGCGGCCCGTGCTGCGCGCCGCCTGCGCCCTCGAATGCGTCCACGCCTACAGCCTGGTCCACGACGACCTGCCCTGTATGGACGACGACGACGTCCGCCGCGGCCGCCCCACCGTGCACCGCGCCTATGACGAGGCCACCGCCGTCCTCGCCGGCGACGCCCTGCAGACCGCCGCCTTCGACATCCTGCTCCACCCCGACACCCACCCGAATCCGGCCGTGCGCTGCGAGCTCGCCGCCCGGCTGTCGCTGGCCTCGGGCGCGCGCGGCATGGCCGGCGGCCAGATGATCGACCTGCTCGGGGTCCGCGACGACCTCGGCGGCGTCGCCCGCATGCAGCGGCTCAAGACCGGCGCCCTGTTCACCTACGCCTTCGAGATTCCTCTGATCATCGCCGACGCCCGCGAGTCGCACCGCCAGGCCCTGACCAGCTTCGCCCACGACATCGGCCTGGCCTATCAGATCGTCGACGACCTGCTCGACGTCGAGGGCGACGAGGACATCCTCGGCAAGGCGGCGCGCAAGGACCACGCCCAGGGCAAGACCAATTTCGTCACCCTGCTCGGCGTCGATCAGGCGCGGCACAGGGTCGCGCACCTCGCCGACCAGGCCCGCGCCCACCTCGATCCCTTCGGCTCCGACGCCGAAATCCTCAAGGCCAGCGTGGACTACGTTCTCCAGCGCCGGTCGTAGTCCGCCCTGTCGTCCGGCGACCCTGCCCGCCTCGGGACCAAAGGCGCCAATCACGAACTGCTCAGGAATCCCTCACTGGCGTTCCCCGTGCTAGGCGTTCATGGAATAGCCTCATCGTTCCGCCCGCTTCGGGCGCTGTTCAAGTTGCTTCGATGCCCGACACCCCGCTGCTCGACCAGGTCCAGTTCCCCGCCGACACGCGCGGTTTCGACATCCCCCAGCTGCGCCAGCTGGCCGATGAACTCCGGGCCGAGACCATCGACGCCGTCTCGGTCACCGGCGGCCACCTCGGGGCCGGCCTCGGCGTGGTCGAACTGACCGTCGCCCTCCACCACGTCTTCGAGACCCCGAAGGACATCCTGATCTGGGACGTCGGCCACCAGTGCTACCCGCACAAGATCCTGACCGGCCGCCGCGACCGCATCCGCACCCTGCGCCAGCCCGGCGGCCTGTCCGGCTTCACCAAGCGCAGCGAGAGCGAATACGACCCCTTCGGCGCGGCCCACGCCTCGACCTCGATCAGCGCCGCCCTCGGCTTCGCCGCCGCGCGCGACCAGAAGGGCGAGAGCCACCGCGTCGTGGCCGTCATCGGCGACGGCTCCATGTCCGCCGGCATGGCCTATGAGGCCATGAACAACGCCGCCGAGACCACCGACGGCCAGCTGATGGTCATCCTCAACGACAACGACATGTCGATCGCCCCGCCGGTCGGCGGCATGAGCGCCTATCTGGCCAAACAGGTTTCGGGCGGCGCCTATCGCAATTTCCGCCGCTTCGGGAAGTCGGTCGCCGAACACCTGCCGCGCCCCTTCCGCAACGCCGCGCGCAAGGCCGAGGAATACGCCCGCGGCATGATCGTCGGCGGCACCTTCTTCGAGGAGCTCGGCTTCTACTACATCGGCCCGATCGACGGGCACGACATGGACAACGTCGTTCCCATCCTGAAGAACGCCGCCGCCATCACCGACCGTCCGGTGATCGTCCATGTCGTGACGCAGAAGGGCAAGGGCTACGCCCCCGCCGAGAGCAGCGCCGACAAGCTGCACGCCGTCGCCAAATTCGACGTCGTTTCGGGCAAGCAGTCGAAGTCCGTCTCCAACGCCCCCAGCTACACCAAGGTGTTCGGTACCGAGCTGATCAAGCGGGCCGAACGCGACCCCTCTATCGTCGCCATCACCGCCGCCATGCCCTCGGGCACCGGGCTGGACCTGTTCGGCCAGGCCTTCCCCGAGCGCACCTATGACGTCGGCATCGCCGAACAGCACGCCGTCACCTTCGCCGCCGGCCTCGCCGCCGACGGGATGAAGCCGGTCTGCGCCATCTATTCGACCTTCCTCCAGCGCGGCTACGACCAGGTCGTCCACGACGTCGCCATCCAGAAGCTGCCGGTGCGTTTCGCCATGGACCGCGCCGGTCTGGTCGGGGCCGACGGGGCCACCCAC
>DASRXE010000124.1:0-12099 GCA_035654315.1 Brevundimonas sp. | reverse complement strand
GCCGACCTTCGACGATCCGCGCGAGGGCGGTCCGACCAATCCGCGCAACAGCAAGGTGTCCGGCGGTGGCGGCGAACGCGATCTGAAGCACAGCCACGACGACGCCCACAGGTCGTCCAAGGGCGACCGGGACGCCTGACGCCTCAGGCGGCCGGCGCAGTCGCGGTCACGGCGATGGTCGCTGATTGAGCCGGGGCGGTCGGCGCGGCCGGGGCCGGGGTCGGCGTCGTGACGGCGGCCGCAGGCGCGGTCGTGGACGCCGGCTTCGGCGCAGGCGGCTGGGTCGAGGGCGCAGTCGGCGCCGGCGCCGTGCGGCCTTCCTGGGCCAGCAGCAGGGTGTAGGCGACGGCGCCGGCGTCCCGCACCGCGCCGGCCGGATCGAGGCTGGCCTGGATCAGACGCGGCGTATCGGCTTCGGTCGAGGGGCGGGCGGCGTAGGTGAAGGCCGCGCCCGAGCCGGAGCGTCCGCCGAAGCGGTAGAACAGGTGATCGCCGACCTGGCCGACCCGGACGAGCGTGTGACGCCACCGGGGGGAGACCCCGGTGGTGTGGAAATGGGTGGCGTTGCCGACGCGGCCGTAAACCGTGCCGGACAGGGCCGCCGAAGCGATGTCTCGGGCCCGGTTCCAGGCGGCCCGGTTGACGCGGCCGCGCATCGAGCCGTCGCAGGTGAAGCTGAATTGGCAGCCGGTGCGGCGACCGGCGCCCTGGAACACCACGCCGCAGACGCTGTTCGGGAAGGCCCGGTGGCGAACCCGGTTCAGCACCACCTGGGTCACGGCCCTCATGCCCTCGCGGCCCTCGCCGCGGGCTTCGTAATAGGCGGCCTGGGTCAGGCATTCGAGATCGCGCGAGGCGTCCAGGGCCCCCGCGAGCCGGAACGGCTGGGCGGCGAGCGGGCCCGCCAGGCTGACGCGTCGCATGTCGGACTCGAACGATTGGCCGCGAAGTTGCTCCAGCCGGGCGGTCAGCAGTTCCGCCTGACGGTCGCGCTGGGCCGAGCCGGCGACGGTATAGGGATCATGGCGGCGGGCGATCGCCAGGGCGCTTTCGTCCAGCCCGCCGGCGGCGGCGGCCAGCGCCTCCTCTGTGAATCCGGCGGCGGTCGCGCTCTGGATACGCTCCGCCTGCGCCCGGACCGTCGTCGCCTTCGCCGCGGCGCCCCCCAGATAGGCGCAGCCGATCGCCAGACCCACCATCGCGCCAAACGTCGCCGCCGCCGCGCCCGGCCGGATCACGGCCTTGCGTTCGGCAGGAGAAATCGCACGCGAATGCGAGGGCTTGGGCAAGGGCTCAATCCTGTTCAGCAGGGCGCAGCGCCGCCCCCGGGTAGTCTCGCGGCGGGGGCGACGCGTCGGTCGCGGCCCGGCTGCGGTAGATCGACGGTCGGCGAACGGGCCGGCTGTCGAGGACGCGCCTTAAGCCAGCCGTTTGTGGCGCCAATGTGGTTGATTCGCAAGATTGGTGGGCGCTGCAACATAGATGTCGCTGCCGCCGGCACACCTTCAGGTGACGGATTGTCGCATCTTGTAAAGACCCAAAGAGAACAGCATCAATACTGTAATTAACGACGTCCAATCAACCGGATCGGGTCCGGGTGGTCGACGACGCGATTGTGATCCCCGCAACATGTTGTCTTGCGTTGCGAAAAGCCTGCCCTGTTTTCTTGAAACGACGAGGCCGGAACGGCTTGGTCGTGATCGCGTTCTCGCTCCACCAGAACAGGAGCCCGCCATGAAACGTATCGCACTGGTACTCGCCTCCGCCGTCGCCGCTTCCAGCCTCGCCGCCTGCGGCCAGACCATTGAACAGAAGGCCGCCACCGGCGCCGTCGCCGGCGCCCTCGTCGCCGGACCCGTGGGCGCGGCCGTAGGCGGCGCGGCGGGCGCGGCCGTGGGCCAGGCCGAGAAGCCGAACTGACACAGGTATGACGCCGATTGCGGGGCGGAGCGTCATCTCCGCCTCGTAACCTTGATTTCCGTCCCTATATGGGCTTAGCCCACCCGGCGCCGGCTGAGCCCGCTCGCCCGCGCCGTTTGCGCATCCGACAAACAATCAAGGACATCGACGACCGCTCGCATGAGAGATCTGAAACAAACCGGCTTCACCGACCGCCTCACCGCCCAGCAGGAAGCCAAAAAGGCCCTGCTCGCCCGCTTCAAGCCCAAGCCCGCCGCGCCCGACCCCGAGTTCGAGAAGCTGCAGGAGAAGCGCGCCGCCGAGAAGGAGGCCCTGCGCCAGCAGCGCGAATTGGAGAAGGCCGAGGTCCGTCGTCGCAAGGCCGAGGCCGAGGCGGCCCGCCTCGCCGCCGACCAGGAGGCGCAGGCAGCCATCGAGGCCGAGAAGCGCGCCGCCCGCAAGGAGCGCAAGCAACTCTCCAAGGAAGAGCAGAAGGCCGCCCGCGACGCCCGCTACGCCGCCCGCAAGGCGCGTCAGCGCTAGGGCCTCAACGACCGCCCCCGGCTGATCCGCGGTCGCGTTCGTCCGCCGCTGTCAATCAGGGTCGCCGTCGCCCAGCACGTCCGCCAGCTGCCGCCCCGAATAGGGCTTGCGAATGAACGGCCAGGGCGCGTCCGCAAGGGCCGCATCGACATCCTCGCCCGCGTAACCGGAGGTCAGGACGATCCTCATCTCCGGCCAGCTCCGGGCGCATTCGCGCGCCAGTTCAATGCCGGTCATGCCGCCGGGCATGACCACATCGGTCAGCATGATGTCGAACCGGGCTTCCCGGAGCCGTTCGAGGGCCTCGGGCCCGTTCTCGGCCGTGCGGACCTCCAGTCCCAGCCCCTCCAGCAGTTCCTGGGCGACCGCCGCCACCCCTGCGTCGTCCTCGACCAGAAGCAGCCGACGTCCCGCCGCCATGGCGCGAAGAGCGGCCGGCAGAGCGGCGGATTCCATTTTCTCGCTGGGCGCCAATGGCGGGAGGTACAGGCGAACCTCGGTGCCGCGGCCCGGAGTCGAGGTCACACGGACGCCGCCGCCGCTCTGTCGCGCGAAGCCGTACACCTGGCTCAGCCCCAGCCCCGTGCCCTTGCCGACCGGCTTGGTCGTGAAGAACGGTTCGAACACTCGCTCCATCACCTCCGGCGTCATGCCGGACCCGTTGTCGGAGACGGTGACGCAGACGTAGTCGCCGGCCGGAAGCTCGGCGATTTCGCCGACGTCGACAGAACAGAGCATGGTGTGGACGCCGACCTTGCCCCGATCGCCGAGAGCGTCGCGCGCATTGACCACCAGGTTGAGAAGAGCCGCCTCGAATTGGGCGGGGTCGACGTTCACCCGCGCCCCGCCGCGACGGAGCTTCGGTTTGAAGTCTATGGCCTCGCCCAGGGCCCGGCGGAGCAGGGGCTCGCTTTCCCGGATCAGGCCGTTCAGGTCGGTGGGCTCGGGCCGCAACGCCTGACGTCGCGAGAAGGCCAGCAACTGATGGGTCAGGCGTTCGCCGCGCCGCGCCGCCGACAGCGCCGCCTCGCCCAGCTTCTTCTGGCGCGCGGCGTCGTCGGGGGCTCTCAGCATCATGTCGAGCGCGCCGATGACCACAGTCAACAGGTTGTTGAAGTCGTGGGCGACGCCGCCGGTCAGGCGACCGACCGCCTCCATCCGCTGGGCGTGCATCAGGTCCGCCTCGGCCTTCGCCTTTTCCGCCAGCGCCTCGCCGACCCGTTCCTCCAGGAGTTCATTGATGCGCTTGAGATCGTCCTCGGCCCGTTTGGCCTCGGTGACGTCGATATTGGCGCCGACATAGCCCTGGAACCGCCCGTCGCCGTCGAAGCGCGGCACCCCTTCGCAGCGCAGCCAGCGCAGCCCGAGCATCGGATGGTTGACCCGCACCAGGCCTTCGAACCGGTCGCGGTTCTGGAACGCCTCCAAATAGGCGGCGTCGAACTGATCCACATCGTCGGGATGAGCCACGCGCCGCCAGCCCTCGTCCAGCGCCTCCTCGCTCTCGATGCTGAAGAAGGTCCTGTAGCGGCGGTTGGCGAAGGTGACGCGGCCGTTCTCGTCGCTCATCCAGATCAGCGCCGGGGCGCTGTCGGCGACCGTCCGGAAACGGGTTTCCGATTCCAGAAGACGCGCCTGCGCCTCCCGGATGTCGGTGACGTCGAAGGCGACGCCGACGAAGCCCACCACCTCGCCGCTGCCGCCGAAGCGGGGGCGGGAGAACGATTTCAGCCAGCGATATTGGCCGTCATGACGCCGATACCGCGCTTCCAGAGAAAACGGCTGGCGCGTAGCCTCGCCGGCGAGCGACTCCTCAAGGACGCGTTCCTGATCGTCGGGGTGGAGGATCTCGCGCCAGTCCAGCTGCCGCGATTCCTCATAGGTGCCGCCGCTATAGGCCACGTACGCCTGGTTGACGAAGGCGCGGGTGCGGTCCTGCTGGGTCACCCAGATCAGCACGGGCGCGGTGTCGGCGATGGCGCGGAAGCGCTCCTCGCTCTCGCGCACCTCCGCCTCGGCCCGGGTGCGTTCGATCTCGGTCCATGTCCGCCCGGCGACCTCCTGTAGCAGGTCCAGTTCCTCGTCGGTCCATTCCCGAACCTTCGAGTCATGGGCGTACATGAAGGCCCGCAGGCGACCGCTGCGAATGAGGGGCGCCCGTATCAGGGACCGGGTTTGCAGACGCTCGAAGATTTCCAGCGCGTCCTCGGTGCGGGGGTCCTGCCGGACATCGGAAATCTTCACGGTGCGCCCGGCGGCGAGATCGGAAATCAGCCCGGCGCCGAAATCCTCAAGGGAGAACTGGCCCTGCGCGCTCGCGACATCCGCCGTCCAGTCCCGGCTCATCGAGACGGTCTGGCGCTCCTGGTCGACCTCGCCGTACCCGACGCGTTGAACCTGCAACTCGGCGCCCAGCGCCCGTTCCACCTCGGCCATGATGGCGTCCGGGGACGTCAGGTCGCGCAAGGAGTCGGTCAGCGCCAGCAGGAAGGACTGCCGCCGCTCCTGTCGCGCGATCAGTCCGATCGCCTCGTGGCTGTCAGTGACGTCGAACGACAGGCCGACATAGCCCATGAACTGGCCGTCGGCGCCGAAGCGCGGGTTCACGGCGACCCGCATCCAGCGCCAGGCCCCGTCCGCGCGCAGGAACCGCGCCTCGAATCCGTAGGGTTGTTGCTCCGGCCGATGCAGGGCCTGGATGGCGTTCACCCCCGGCACGTCATCCGGATGGATGGCCTCGCGCCAGACATGGCCCAGGATGTCTTCCGCCGGCCGGCCGTAGAAGTCGACCAGGGCGGCGTTGACGAACTCCACCTCTCCGTTCGCATTGGTCAGCCACACCGGAGACGGGGCGGTGTCCGCCATCAGGCGGAAGCGCGCCTCGCTCTCGCGCAGGGCGGCCTCCGCGGCCTTGGCGCCTGAAATATCCACCACCACGGCGATGAAGCCCTCGACCGCCCCGCTCGGGCCCGTCAGGGCGCGCACGCTGATGACTACCCAGACGATCGATCCGTCCGAATGGATGTAGCGCTTCTCGAGCTGGGATCCCCCCTTCCTGAGCGCCTCGGCCAGCGCCCGCCGGGTCGGCTCGATATCGTCCGGATGGCTGACGGCTTCGGTGGTCAGACCGACCGCCCGATCGTGACGGACGCCAAGGATTTCGGCGTACCGCGCATTGGCGCTCAGGATCGTGCCGTCGAGAGAAACGCGGGCGATGCCGGCCGAGGCCTGATCGACCATGGCCTGAAGCTGGGCTTCCCGTTCACGCAGGGCGGCCTCGGCGGCGCGCGCCTCGGTGACGTCCACGTTGACGCCGATCAGCCCCAGAAAGCGTCCGTCGGCGTCGATCCGGGGTTGCGCCTCGGTGTGGAGCGTCCGCCAGGCGCCGTCCGCGCGCCGAAAGCGGGCCTCTGTCTCAAACGGCGCGACCCGCTTGATCGCCGCCCGCGTGACCGCGGCGACCCGCGCCCGGTCGTCCTCGTGAAGGAAGGCGGCGAAATCGAGCGTCCCGTCCACTTCGGTGACACCCCAGAATCGCCTCAACGCCTGATTGAGATGCACGCACCGCCCGGCCTCATCGCTCATCCAGAGCATGACCGGCGCCTGCTCGCTGACCACGTGCAGACGGTGTTCGCTTTCGCTGATCCGGTCCGCCGACTGGCGAAGGGCGTCGATCGAGGCGTCGAGCCGCCACAGGACCTTTCGCAGCGAGGCCGCAACGACGGTGACGAACAACCCGACGGCGATGAAGTTGGTGGTGGCTATCAGGCCCAGACGGTTGCCCGTACCGACGCCAGCTGTCTCGCCGCCGAGGATCACCCACCCCCCGAAGAGGCAGACGAATACGGCCACGGCGCCGGCCATGCGCCCGCCCGCCAGCGCGGCGACCACGACGGCCGGCAACAGGATCATGAAGCCTGTGATGTCGCCATAGAAGCCGGACAGGCCCGCGCGGACCAGCAGCATGCCGACGGCGCAACCGATTCCGATCAGCGCCGAGACCCACCAGGCGCGCGACCGCACCCGGGCGAGCCGCGTCAGCCCGGCATCGATGTTCAGCATCCGTCGAAACACCCCGACCGCGCCCATTCAGCCCCCGTTCGCGCGCACGCGACTTTCCGCAACGTATTGGCCCCGTTTGCGTTCCGGCAAGCGTGGCGTTCAATTCTGGAGTTCGCTCCACTTGCGTCGGCCGGCGGCGCGTCTGCCTCCAGGCAAGCCTGGATGCTGCGCTCCACGCCCGGACGGCGCCGAGCCCTGACGGGGCGGTAATCTTTGGCCTGAAAACCGCCTCGCTCGGCCGCTATCGGAGGCTGTCCGGCGTCGCAGTCGGAACATGGAGCTGGTATTGGCCGTCGACTGGATATCGATGCTGAAGAGGACCCGTCGGCTCGCGGCCGCCGCGCCCGCGGCCCTGGCCGCCTTCGGCGTCGCCATGGCCGCCGGCTCCACCGTCCGCCCCGAGATCGATCGCAGCGCCGAGGCCGTGCGTCAGCTGACCGATGGCGATCTGGGCGACAAGGGGCTGGCCGCCATCGCCGCCCGTATGACTCCGTCGCAGCTCGCCATCGCCATCCGCCACGATCCCGCCGGACGCCTTCCGGCCCTGTACGGCCTCACCCCCGGTTGGGAGAACCTTTCGCTGGGCGGCAAGCCGTCCCTGGACTTCGGCGCGTCCGGCATCGAGGCGCAAAAGCTGAACGCCGCCATGCCGGCCTCCGGCCTGCTGAGGCCGGCCCGGCCGTTCGCCTTCAGGCCGGCCACCGCCGAGGACCGCCGCCGCGCAATGCGTTGCCTGACCCAAGCCATCTATTACGAGGCGGCGCTCGAACCGACCGAGGGTCAGGAGGCGGTGGCGCAGGTCGTCCTCAACCGGGTCCGTGATCCGAACTACGCCAATTCCATCTGCGGCGTGGTGTTCGAGGGCGCCGAGCGGGTGACCGGCTGTCAGTTCAGCTTCACCTGCGACGGCTCGCTGGGGCAGGCGCCGGTGGCCTGGGCCTGGAACCGCGCATCGCGCGTCGCCGAGCGCGCGCTGGGCGGCCACGTCGCCGCCAAGGTGGGCACGGCCACCCACTACCACGCCAACTACGTCCACCCCTGGTGGGCCCCTACGCTGAACAAGCTGACCCAGATCGGGGCGCACATCTTCTATCGCTGGAAAGGCGTCTATGGCGAACCGGCCGCCTTCCGGCAGGCCTATTCCGGACGCGAGCCGCGCATCGACGAGGCGCGTTTCGCCCGGCCCCGCCTGCAGGTCGCCTCGGCGACCGAAGCCGAAGCCGCCCTGGCCGAAGCGGCCGCGAAGGGCGAGAACGCCATGCGGACGGTCGAGATCGACGGCCAGACGCGGGTCGTCGGCATCGTGTCCCTCGGCGGCCGCCGGCAACCCACGCCCGACCAGATCGCCAGGATCAACGAGCGACTGGCGGCCTTCGAGGCCCCGCCCGCGCCGGCCGCCTCGCCGGACCCCGTCGCTCCGCCGCCCGGCGTGACCGTCATGGATGTCGAGGAAGTGGGCCGCCCGACCTCCTGAAGCAGGTTCCTTTGCAACGCTTGGAGGACCTTGCGCATTGTTGCTGTCCCCGAGTGCGACGCCGCGCCCCGACTGAGGCCCCGTGACCCAAATCGATTCGAACGGCGACTCGTCCGTCGAGCGCCAGCTGGCCCTTACGGTCAAGGCTCTGGCCGAAAGCGAAGCGAAGTTCCGCGCCATCGCGGACTCCATGCCCCAGATGGTCTGGTCGACCCTCCCGGACGGCTTCCATGACTACTACAACGCCCGCTGGTACGAGTTCACCGGCGTGCCCGAGGGCTCGACCGACGGCGAGGGCTGGAACGGCATGTTCCATCCTGACGACCAGGAGCGCGCGCTCGCCCTGTGGCGGCGCTGCCTGGCCACCGGCGATCCCTACGAGATCGAATACCGTCTGCGTCGTCACGACGGCGTCTACCGCTGGACGCTGGGCCGGGCCCGTCCGATCCGCAACGAGGCGGGGGAGATCACGCGCTGGTTCGGCACCTGCACGGACATCGACGACCTCAAGCGTTCGGATCAGGCCAAGGAGCTGCTCAGCCAGGAGCTCAGCCACCGCATCAAGAACATCTTCGCCGTCGTCTCGGCCCTGATCGCCCTGTCGGCTCGCCAGTACCCTGAGGCCAAGGCCTTCGCCGCCGCCGTGCGCACCCGGATCAACGCCCTGGCGCGAGCGCATGAGTTCGTCCGGCCGCACACCGAAAGCTCGCAGCCGACGGTCGGTTCGATGACCCTCCACGCCTTCCTGGCCGACCTCTTCAAGCCCTACAGCGACCACGCGGGCCGGCCGCGGATCGTGCTGAGCGGCGACGACGCGGTGTTCGACGATCAGGCGGCCACGTCGGTGGCCCTGCTGTTCCACGAACTGGCCACCAACGCCGCCAAATACGGCGCCCTGTCGGTCGAGGGCGGCGCGGTGACGCTGGAGACCCGCGGAGACGCCGGCCGCTTCATTCTGACCTGGACGGAGTCCGGCGGGCCGCCGATCGCCGAGCCGCCGTCCCATTCCGGCTTCGGTTCGTCGCTGGCGACGCTGTCGGTGGAAGGACAACTGGGGGGGCGGCTGGAACGCAATTGGCGCAAGGACGGCCTTCAGGTCATCGCGGATCTTCCCTCCACCGCCCTGTCCCGGCGGCGCGCGGCGCAGAATGTCGCATGAGCGACATGGATTGAAACCGGCGCGCCCACCCTGCGTTGCTTCCTTGTACTCCCCGGTACGATCACGACTTCCCGATTGACCATTTCATGACCGCCCGCATCCTGATCATCGAAGACGAAGCCCTCGTGGCCATGGAGCTTCGCTTCGTCCTTGAAGATCTCGGCCATGAGGTCGTGGGAACCGTCGCCGACGCCTTCACCGCCCGGCAGATCGTGCGCGAGACCGAAGTCGACCTGGCCCTGGTGGACATCCATCTCTCCGACGGCCCGACCGGCGTGGCCCTTGGCCGCGAGCTCGGTCAGGAGCTCGGTGTCTCGGTCCTGTTCATGACCGCCAACCCCGGCATGGTGCGCGAAGGGGTCGCCGGCACGATCGGCGTTCTGTCCAAGCCGACCGACGAAGGCGCCGTCCAGACCGCTGTGGACTACGCCCTGCGCCGGCGCGCGGGCGCTCCGGTGCTGTATGCGCCGCCGGAGCTTCAGCTGTTCGGTTAGGCGCCCGCCTACCAGGCGCCGATCTTCTCGGCTTCCTTGTGCGAGATCGGGTGGCCCTGGGCTTTGTGATCCTGTTCGGCGAGGAAGCGCACCGCCTCCAGGGCCGCCATACAGCCCATGCCGGCCGCCGTGACCGCCTGCCGATAGACGTCGTCAGTGACGTCGCCGGCCGCCCAGACGCCTTCGATAGCCGTCGCCGCCGTCCCCGGCTGCACCACCAGATAGCCGCCCTGCTTGGTCTCCAGCTGGCCGGCGAACAGCTCCGACGACGGCGCGTGGCCGATGGCGATGAACACGCCGTCCGCCTTGAGTTCGCGCGTCTCGCCGGTCTTGACGTTCTTCACCCGCGCGCCGGTGACGTTGACGCCGCCGAAGTCGTTGGTCTCGCCGAGGATCTCGTCGATGGCGTGGTCCCAGACCACCTCGACCTTGGGGTTGGAGAACAGCCGGTCCTGCAGAATGCGCTCGGCCCTGAACTCGTCCCGGCGGTGCACGACCGTGACCTTCGAGGCGAAATTGGTCAGGAACAGCGCCTCCTCGACGGCCGTGTTGCCGCCGCCGACCACGATGACGTCCTTGCCGCGGTAGAAGAACCCGTCGCAGGTGGCGCAGGCCGAGACGCCGAAACCCTGGTACTTCGCCTCGCTCTCCAGCCCCAGCCATTTGGCCTGGGCGCCGGTCGAGATGATCACCGTCTCGGCCAGCATCTCGGTTCCGCTGTCCAGCGTCAGGCGGAACGGCCGCTGCGAAAGGTCGGCCTTGACCACGATGTCCTCGATCACCTCGGTGCCGACGTGCTCGGCCTGGGCGCGCATCTGCTCCATCAGCCACGGACCCTGGATCACGTCCTTGAAGCCGGGATAGTTCTCGACGTCGGTGGTGATGGTCAGTTGACCGCCCGGCTGCAGGCCGGCGATGACGACGGGACTCAGCATCGCGCGCGCGGCGTAGATGGCGGCGGTCCAGCCGGCGGGGCCGGACCCGATGATGGCGACACGTACGGTGCGGGGAGTGCTCATACGCCTATCTAGGCGCGATTCACCGTCGAGGGGAGACGCTACTCGGCCTGATAGGGCTGGAATTCACATCCGCCGGGGGCGAGCAGGACAAAGATGAGGGCGTGCGGCGTCGTCGCACTTTCATGAGAATGACCCGCATGGCGGGAGTCGGGGTCGATCTCCTCGAACACCCCGACCCTGTCGTATTCGGCATGATAGGCGAACTCGTCGGGACCATAGACCCGCGGCAAACCATATTTGCGGTAGGTCACCCCTTCGACGGTGATCGCCTCGTTCTGCACATACCAGTCCCGACCTTCGGCCGCCGTGAACGGGGTGTCGGACAGGGCGCCCCAGCCGTTGGTGGTGCGATACACCCTGCCGTACCGGTCGGCGAACGGCGGCGGGTCGTCATAAAAGACCCCATAGGACATCCGGACCAGCCTACCCGAGCCCGGCCGGTAGCCGCAGCCGTCGAAGGCGATGCGGTCGGGCGTGGGCGCTTGCGGCGTAGCCTGCGGTCCGGCGACCACGGCGGCGAAGGCGAGGGCTGCTATCATCATGGGCCGATGCTAGTCTGCGGGCGATCGTCCCGGCAAGGAGGAGTCAGATATGGAAAGCGGCAACAGCCATCTGGGCGTCGGCATCGCCCTGGGCGTGGCGATCGGCGCTGCCCTCGGCGTGGCCATGGACAATATCGCGATCGGCATGGGCCTCGGCATCGCTATCGGCATCGGCGGCGGGCTGGCCATGGACGAAAGCAGGAAGCGCCGCAAGAACGGGTCCAGGGATGACTCCGCCGCCACCGACGACCGCGATAGCGGCGGCGACTGACGCGCCGAACTCAGGCCCGGGCCACCGTCTCCGGCGTCGCCAGCACCGCCCGCTGCATCAACGAGGACGCGCCCCATTCGCGCGCGGTTTCCAACGCCTCGGCCAGCATCAACCCGATGGCGCGGGGTTCCGTCGCCGTCAGCCGCCCCTTGGCGAGGGCCATGTGCGCCATGCCGATCTGATCGGCGGCCCAGTCGAGCGGCTCTGTCCGGGCGGCCTCCATCAGCCGGCGCCGGACGATCGCCTCCAGGCCGGTCAGGGCCTCGACGTCGTCCATGGCCTCGGCCATGGCCGCCTCGGCCGCCAGTCGGCGCTCGCGGGCCAGCGCCCCGAGGATCAGGCCGGGCTCGCGCGTCAGGGCCTCGGCCTCGGCCAACAGCAGCAGCGGCGTCTCGGCCTCGCCCACCGCCAGGCGCACGGCGACCCAGTCCAGCGGGCTGTGGTCCGGCGTGAACTGATCGATGGCGGCGTCGAACAGCGCCTGACCCTGGATCTTGGCCGCCGCATTCCCGGCCAGGTCGGCCAGCGCCATCAGTCCCGCGCCGGCCAGCGACAGCGCCCGCGCCCGGGTCAGCGGGCGGTAGTCGGGCGAAGCGCTTTCGACGAGGACGCGCAGATCGCGTCCGGCCTGATCCA
>DASRXE010000123.1:0-2283 GCA_035654315.1 Brevundimonas sp. | reverse complement strand
TTTCGGCCTCGGCGTCGTTGGCCGACGCCGCGCCGGCGTATTCCTCGGCCGCCTCACTGCAGGCGGACAACACCATCGCGCCGGCCGCGGCCAGCAAAAGACCCTTGCGCATCGTGGTTTTCTCCCTGTCCCCGTGTGATCACGGTTTCGTGATGGCGCGCCCGGATCGCGGCGGAGGTTGGACCGTCACGCAGCGGAAGCGCGGCCATATGCGGACAGGTTCGGGGCGCGCGGGCGCTTGCCAGACGGCCGCGCGTGTCGTTCAACGGGACGAACCCCGGTGGGGAGCCGGGCGCGGAAGGCCTTCATGTTCAACCTGCTGAATCTCCAGAGCCTGTTCGGGCTCGTCGTCGTCGTCGGCGCATGCTGGGCGCTGTCCGAGAACCGGCGGGCGTTTCCGTGGAAGCTGGCCTTGGGGGCGGTGGCGGCCCAGGCGGCCCTCGTGCTGGCGCTGTTCGGCTTTCCCCCCGCACAGGGCGTGCTCGATGCGATCACCGGCGCAGTCGACGGGCTGAACACCGCCACGCAAACGGGGACGCAGTTCGTGTTCGGCTATCTGGCGGGGGGCGACCAGCCGTATGCGGTCGCCAATGAGGGGGCGCTCTTCACCTTCGCCTTCCAGGTGCTGCCCCTGATTCTGGTGATCTCGGCGCTGTCAGCCCTGTTGTGGCACTGGAAGGTGCTGAAGTGGATCACCCACGGGTTCGGCATCCTGTTCCAGCGCACCATGGGTCTGGGCGGGGCGTCGGCGCTGGCGGTGGCGGCCAACATATTTCTGGGCATGATCGAGAGCCCGATCGTGATCCGCGCCTATCTCGACAAGCTGACCCGGTCGGAGCTGTTCCTGCTGATGGTGGTGGGACTGGCGACGGTGGCCGGATCGACCATGGTGGCCTACGCCGCCATCCTCGGGCCGGTGCTGCCCGATGCGGCGGGGCATGTGCTGGTCGCCTCGATCGTCTCGGCGCCCGCCGGCATCCTGCTCGCGCGGATCATGATCCCGGAAAAGCCGGGGGAGGGCGGGGCGCACGCCGACTATGACTCGGCCCTGAAGTACGACAGCGCCGTCGACGCCATCGTCAAGGGCACGGCCGACGGGCTGATGGTGGTGCTGAACATCTCGGCCATTCTGATCGTGTTCGTGGCGCTGGTGGCGCTGGTCAACGTCATGCTGGGCGGCCTGTGGCTGTTCGACGGACCGGTGACGGTGGAGCGGGTGCTGGGCTGGCTGTTCATGCCGGTGGCGTGGCTGACCGGTGTGGAGTGGTCCGAGGCGGGCCGGGCCGGGTGGCTGCTGGGGGTCAAGCTGACCCTGACCGAGTTCGTGGCGTTCATCGAGCTGGGGCGGATCCCGGTGGCGGAGATGAGCGAGCGGACGCGGATGTTGATGACCTATGCGCTGTGCGGCTTCGCCAACATCGGGTCGGTGGGGATCACGGTGACCGGGTTGAGCGTGTTGATGCCGGAGCGTCGAGAAGAGGTGCTGGGCATGGTCTGGAAGGCGTTGTTCGCCGGCTTTCTGGCTACGCTGATGGCGGCTGCCGTGGTGGGGGCGATGCCGCCGTTGATCTTCCGGTGAAGCGCCGCCGTCGGCGTTGACCCTGCGGCGGCGGGGGGGCAGCATTCGACGCATGACCGACCAGCCCGAGCTCTATCCCGTCCCGTCCGAATGGGCCCAGCGCGCCCGTATGAACGCGCATGGCTACGACGCCGCCCGCGCCGCGGCGCGCGAGACGCCGGACGCCTTCTGGGGCGAGCAGGCCCGGCGGCTGGACTGGGTGACGCCGCCGACGCGGATCAAGGACGTGTCGTTCGACAAGGCCGACTTCCGCATCCGCTGGTTCGAGGACGGGGTGCTGAACGTCGCCTGGAACTGTCTGGACCGGCATCTGGAGACGCGGGGCGACGAGACGGCGATTATCTGGGAGGGCGACGACCCGGACCAGTCGGGCAAGCTGAGCTGTCGCGAGCTGCACCGCGAGGTCTGCCGCATGGCCAATGTGCTGAAGGGGCTGGGCGTCGCCAAGGGCGATCGGGTGACGATCTACCTGCCGATGATCCCGGCGGCGGCGGTGGCGATGCTGGCCTGCGCGCGGATCGGGGCGGTGCATTCGGTGGTGTTCGGCGGCTTCTCGCCCGACAGCCTGTGCGGCCGGATCGAGGACTGCGGCTCGAAGGTGGTGATCACCGCCGACGAGGGGCTGCGCGGCGGCAAGCGGGTGCCGTTGAAGGCCAATGTTGATGCGGCGCTGGCGAAGGGCGCGGGGGAGATCGTCGAGACGG
>DASRXE010000122.1:0-10108 GCA_035654315.1 Brevundimonas sp. | reverse complement strand
TCACCGCCGGCGCTCGAACCCGGGCGAGTACGGGGTCAATGCGGCGTGTCTGGAAGGGGTCAGCCCGTTCGACTTCGCCGAGGTGATCGTCAACGACGGGGTGAACCATCCGAGCGACGGCGGCGGCGGGGTGGCGGGGGTGTTGCGGTACGAGCGGCTGACGGACTGACCCGGCGCCGTAACCCCACACCCTCCCACGCGCTGCGCGAGCGGGCCCCTCCCTCTCCCGATGGGAGAGGGGTTAGTTGCGGGGAGACACCCGGATCGTGATCCGCTCGCGCTCGCCCTCGTGGCGTTCGACCAGCAGGCGGGCGACCTGGGCGTCGTCGTGGAACAGATAGCCCTTGATGGCGTCGAGCAGGGCCTTGGCGAGATTGTCGAGGTCGATGTGCGGCGGGTCGCCGACGTGCTCCATGCGGATTTCGACGACGAAGTCGCCCCAGGAGGGGCGGGACCGCCACTCCTTGCGCATGAACTCATAGACCAGCGGCTTGTAATATTTGGCCTTGGTGGTCAGGCCGTCGATGGTGATCTCGACCGCAGCGCCCGTCTCGCGCAGGCGGACCTTGCCCGTGCCGATCCAGCCTGCGGTCAAGGACGGCACTCGGGCGGGACCTCGCCGATCAGGGTCGCGGTCCGGATCATCACCGGCGGCGTCAGCTGCTCTTCGGCGTCGGCGGGCATCGCCTGGATGCGTCGGGCGACGTCGAGGCCCTCGACGAGGCGGCCGAAGGCGGCGAAACCCTGGCCGTCGGGATTGCGTCCGCCGCCGAAGTCGAGGCTGGGCGTGTCACGGGTGACGACGAAGAAGCTGGAGGTGGCGGTGTCGGGGCCGTCGCGGGCCATGGAGACGGCGCCGGCCGTGTGGCTGAGGCCGGTGTCGCGGGTGCGCTCCAGCGGGATCGGCGGGCGCAGGTCGTCGTCCGAGCCGCGTGGCGTGGCGGCCTGGATGACGTCGATGGGGTTGGGATTGTCGTTGGTCTCGCGGACCACGGTGCGGAAGAAGGAGCCGGCCTCGTAGTCGCCGTCGGTGACGTAGCTGAGGAAGTTGCAGACCGTCAGCGGGGCGCGTTCGAGCTCCAGTTCGAGGACCATGCGGCCGGCGTCGGTTTCCAGCACCACGCGCGGCTTGTCTGCGCCGTTCGCCGTGGTCGCGCAGGCGGAGAGCATCAGCGCCGCCGCCATCATCATCGTCCGCATCGCCGGCTCCTCCGCCTTGTCCCCTCGCCTCCCCGTGCTACACCGCCGCGCATCCTCCCGCCACGCCTGAAGAGCCTGCCGCGCCATGACCAACCGCACCGAAACCGACACATTCGGCCCGATCGAGGTCGCCGCCGACCGCTACTGGGGCGCGCAGGCGCAGCGGTCGCTGGGAAATTTCAGGATCGGCGAGGAGACGCAGCCGCTGCCGATCGTGCGGGCCTTGGGCATCGTCAAGCGGGCCGCGGCCGAGACCAATATGGCGCTGGGCAAGCTGGACCCGGCGATCGGCGAAATCATCGTCAAGGCGGCGGACGAGGTCATCGAGGGCAAGCTCAACGACCACTTCCCGCTGGTGGTCTGGCAAACGGGGTCGGGCACCCAGTCGAACATGAACGCCAATGAGGTGATCTCGAACCGGGCGATCGAAATGCTGGGCGGGGAGATAGGCTCGAAGAAGCCGGTCCATCCCAACGACCACGTCAATATGAGCCAGTCGTCGAACGACACCTATCCGACGGCCATGCACGTGGCCTGCGCCGAGCAGGTGGTGAAGACGCTGATCCCGGCGCTGAAGCATCTGCACGCGGCGCTGAAGGCCAAGGCGGACGCCTGGCAGGGCATCATCAAGATCGGCCGGACGCATACGCAGGACGCCACGCCTTTGACGCTGGGGCAGGAGTTCGGCGGCTATGCGCAGCAGGTCGCCAACGGCATCGAGCGGATCGAACAGACCCTGCCCAGGCTGATGGAGCTGGCCCAGGGCGGCACCGCCGTGGGCACGGGGCTGAACGCGCCGGTCGGGTTCGCGGAGCAGGTGGCGGAGAAGATCGCCGGCATCACCGGCCTGCCCTTCACCACTGCGCCGAACAAGTTCGAGGCGCTGGCGGCGCACGACGCCATGGTGTTCAGCCACGGGGCTATCAACACGGTGGCGGCGTCGCTGTTCAAGATCGCCAACGACATCCGCTTTCTCGGCTCGGGCCCGCGCTCGGGTCTGGGCGAACTGGCGCTGCCGGAGAACGAGCCGGGCTCGTCGATCATGCCGGGCAAGGTCAATCCGACCCAGTGCGAGGCGCTGACGCAGGTGTGCGTGCAGGTGTTCGGCAACCACGCGGCGGTGACCTTCGCCGGGTCGCAGGGGCATTTCGAGCTGAACGTGTTCAACCCGGTGATGGCCTACAACTTCCTGCAGTCGGTGCGGCTGATGGCCGACGCGGCGGTGAGCTTCACCGACAACTGCGTGGTCGGCATCGAGCCGCGCGAGGACAACATCAAGCGCGGGCTGGAGAACAGCCTGATGCTGGTGACGGCCCTGAACGGCAAGCTGGGCTATGACGCCTGCGCGAAGATCGCCAAAACGGCGCACAAAAACGGCACCACCCTGCGCGAGGAGGCCGTCGGCGGCGGCTATCTGACCAACGAGGAGTTCGACGAATGGGTGCGGCCGGAGAAGATGATCTCGCCGGGGTGATGGGCCGGGAAAGGTTCGAGCGCGACGGAGCGCTCAGGATTGAGGGTGTTCTGGCCGCGGCCGAAATCGAACGCCTTCGCGCGATCGCCGACGAGTCCGTTCACGGGCGCCCGGGAGCGCGGCTCTCGGGAGATCAGTGGCTCACGTCGTTTCTGTCCGAAGGGGCGCCGGCGCAAGCAGCCGTCGATCTGACGACACCGGCGGCCCGGCCGGTGAGAGCGGTGATGTTCGACAAATCCGCGGCGGCGAACTGGATCGTCGCCTGGCATCAGGACCGGACCATCCCCGTGCGCGAGCGGCGGGAGGTCGAGGGCTTCGGTCCGTGGTCGATCAAGTCCGGCGTCCCCCACGTCGCGCCGCCCTTCGAGGTGCTGGCCCGCATGGTCACCCTGCGGCTTCACCTCGACGCGGTAGACGCCGAAAACGCCCCGCTGCGGGTGGCGGCCGGTTCGCATCGTTTGGGCCGGATCGCGGCCGGCGACGCCGCCGTGAGGGCGGAAGCGATGACGCAGATGCTCTGCCTGGCCGACGCGGGCGACGTCTGGGCGTACCGGACGCCGATCCTGCATGCCTCTGACCGGGCCTCGGGCGACCGAAGGCGACGCGTGCTCCAGGTCGATTACGCCGACTTCGAGCTTCCTGGCGGGCTGGAATGGCGAGGGCCGGCGGCCTGACGTCGCGGGGCCGTCGATCTCCAGTTGGTGGCGGGCCCGCCGGTTTCGGCGTAACCTCGAGCCATGGCCAAACCCGAATTGAAGAAGATCGAGATCGAGCCGGAACTGCTGGAACAGGCCGCGCGGCTCGGCATCGACGTCACCGGAGTGGATGAGCGCAGCCTGCGCCTGTATCTTCAAAAGGTCGATCCGGCCGGAGCCGAGGCCCGCGCCAAGCGCTGGGCCGAGGAGAACGCAGAGGCAATTCGTCTCCACAACGAACGGATAGACCGCTATGGCGTCTTCGGTGAGGACCTGCGCCGCTGGTGATCCGGCAGTTCGACGTCATCGACAATCCGTCGGTCCGATCACGGTCGATTGCGCCGTATCTGGTCGTGGTCCAGTCGCAGTTCTATGACGAAACCCCGACCATACTCGCGCGCCCTTGCTGAAAATGCCGATGCAGGCCGTGCTGACGAGAGTGAGCCTCAGGGTGGCGTTCGAAGGAGATCCTTTCGTGCTCTTGCTCTCCGAGATCGGTGCGGTAGACCGCCGATCGACCACCCGGCCTGCTGGCTCACTGGCCCGGTACGAGGACGACATCCGCCGGGCGCTCGACCGCCTGTTTACGGGCTTCTGAGGTGGGCGCCCTCACCCGGCCCTACTGGATCGAGGCGCGGTTTGAGCGGCGCGAGGGGTGGGACGATGGCGTCTATCCTTTCAACCTGCCGGTGGTGCGGACCATGGAGACGCTGGCCTTTCATCCGCGCGTGACCTTCATCGTCGGGGAGAACGGGTCGGGCAAGTCGACGCTGGTCGAGGCGCTGGCGGTGGCGTGGGGGTTCAACGCCGAGGGCGGGTCGCGCGACCATCAGTATTCGACGCGGGCGTCGCATTCGGCCCTGCACCGCTTCGTGCGGCCCGTGCGGGCGCCGCTGAAGGCGAAGGACGGCTATTTCCTGCGGGCGGAGAGCTTCTTCACCACCGCCTCCTATCTTGAGGCGACGGGGACCAGCCGCGACGGCCATGTCGGCCTGCACGAGCAGTCTCACGGAGAGTCCTTCTTCAACCTGTTCGACAACCGGTTCGCGGGCGGCGGCCTCTACATCATGGACGAGCCGGAGGCGGCGCTGTCGCCGTCACGGCAGCTGTCGTTCCTGGCGCGGATGCATGAACTGGTCGGGCGCGAATCGCAGTTCATCATCGCCACCCATTCGCCGATCATCCTCGGCTACCCCGACGCATGGATCTACCAGGCCTCGGCCCACGGGCTGGAGCGGGTCGAATACGAGGACACCGAGCACTATCAGGTCACGCGTGGGTTCCTGAACCGGCGCGAGACCTATCTCGAGGTGCTGATGAGCGAGGACGACTAGTCCAGAGCGCGCCAGCGCGCCTGGGCCTCCTCCTGCGTGCAGTTGAGGAAGACCTTGCGCTCGTCGGCGACGACGCGGTCGATCAAGTCGAGCGGCAGGACATGGTGCTTGCCGTCCGTGCCGGCGTCGCGGCGAGCCAGCTTGAGGCCGTCTTCGGTGAGGCCGTCGGCCTGGCCCACGGGACGGTTGTCGGAGCCGAGGACCTCGAAATCCTCTTCGATGGCGAAGGCGTCGGCGGGCATCAGTGCTTCTCCGTCCAGCGGGCCCTGGCCTCGTCCTTCGTGACGTTGAGGTGGACGTGGGCGTCGACATGATTGATCCAGCTGACCGGGATCATGTGGTGTTTAAAGCCCGAGCCGAGGTCCAGCTTGGCCAGTTCGATCTGGTCGCCGTGGACGTGATCGACGCGGCCGACGTGGGCGCCGTCCGAGCCGACGACTTCAAGGCTTTCGCGAAGAAGCGAGAGGTCTACCATGGGGTGCTCCTGACCGGGTGAGGTGTCAGGGAAACCGTCCGGCCGCGGGTCGGGTTGCATAGCGGAGGCGTCATGGGCGAGGTCGTCAACCTGAACCGGGTTCGCAAGGACAGGGCCCGGGCGGAGGCGAAAGCCGCCGCCGCCGAGAAACGCGCAGCGCATGGCCGCCCGAAGGCGGAGCGGACGAAGGCGGAGAAGGAGCGGACCCGCGCCGAACGGCTGCTGGACGGCTCAAAGCTGGAGGACTGAGATGGGCGAGATGCCGAGAACCCGCCATGGCCTGATCCCCATGCTGGTGGCCATCCGCGTCGCCGCCGAGCGAAAGCGACGCAAGGCCGAGGCCGAGGCCGCCGCGGCGAAGGGCGAGCCTTCACAGGCGCCGAAGAAGAAGCGCGGCTGGTTCGGCTAGATATACCACCGCGAAGGCGGGGAGGTCAGACCGCCGAGACTTTCGGCGCGCGGATCAGCAGGACCTGACCGGCCAGCACCAGCGCCAGGCCAGCCAGCGCCACCCAGCCGAAGCGGGCGTTCTCGAACAGCACCGAAACCAGCATGGCGATGGGCGGAGTCAGGGCCGAGATGTAGCTGGCCAGGGCGTAGCCCCGGGTGCGGGCGATGGTGAAATAGACCACGAAGGCGATCACTGAGCCGAATACCGACAGGTAGAGCAGCGATCCGAGGTAGCTGACGGTCGGCTCGATCGACCACTGAACGCCGGTGGCCAGTCCGTAGAGCGCCAGCAGGCCGGAGCCCCAGGCCATGGCCCAGGCGGTCGACGGGATCACCGCCGAGCCGGCGTTCTGGCCGCGCCAGGCGAAATAGTTGCCAAAGGCGGAAGAGACGACGGCGACGAAGGCGAAGCCGACGCCCGTGGCGCTCGCCTGGTCGAGGCCGGCGCCGAGGATCTCGGAGCCCGACAGCACGGCGACGCCGACCACGCCCAAGGCCGCGCCGCCCCATGAAAGTACGGCCGCACGCTGGCCGGCGGCGACCCGGAACAGGATCAGGTTGAGCAGGGCGAGCGAGGCGAAGATTACGGCCACGATGGCCGAGGCGATGCGGCCCTCGGCGGCGTAGGTGAAGCTGTAGCTGATCGAGAAGGCGAAAATCCCCTGCCCCGCCGCGGCCAGGTGCTGGTTCAGCGATAGTTTGAGCGAGCGGCGCGTCACCAGACAGCCGGCGAACAGCAGGACGGCGGCGAGGCCGAAGCGCCAGACAATGGAGGCCAGCGGCGCGACCTGGCCGAGCTGGAGCGTGATCGCGTACCAGGTGGTGCCCCAGATGCCGGCGCACAGGGCGACGCCGCCGATCGCCCACAACGTCGCGCGGGACAGGCCGGCCGATGGCGGGGAGAGGGACTCGGTGGGAGCGGTCATGTTCGCCAAGTGGATGAGCCGGAGAGCCGGCGCAAGCCGAGGATTCGTCCGCCAGACACAAGGCGGGCTTATGGCGTCCGGAAGTCGCCGTCAGGCCCGCAGTTTGAGGGCGGTCCGGGCCTCGGCCGGGACGCGGTGGTAGAGGGTCGGCGGGCGGAGGTTCAGCCGGACGCGGGCGATCTCCAGCGGCTCGGTGAACAGCGCCTCGTAGTCGAGCGCCGGCAGCCAGCGCGCGGCGCGGCCGATGCGCCAGGCCTGAAGCACGGCGCGACGCGCGGGAATGGAACGGTTCTCGCGCTGGATTTCGCGGGCGGCGCCCCAGCCGATGAAGGCGAAGCCGAGGTTCCCGGTCTGGGCGTGGGAGAAGGCGACGACGCAGGCCTCGCCCAGGGCGTCGGTCTGGTAGCCGGTCAGCACGTGCCAGATGTCGTGCACGTCGCGCAGACGGCGCGAATACCACAGCACCGGATGCGGGGCGTCGGCCAGCGGCGCGACCTTGCGGGACTCCATGGCCAAGCCCTCGGCGGTGAAGCCGCGGGCTTCGCGGAAGGCGCGGTAGGCGGCCCCCACCGTGCCGGGCGCGAAACGGGCCAGCCAGACCGGATCGTCGAGACGGTGCGCCAGCTCCTCACGCAAATAGGCCTGTCGCCCCCCCTCCATGGTCGCGAGCATGCGATTGTAGCCGCGGGCGATCGAACGGCCCGACAGGGCGCGCATGATCTCGAACACCTGGGCGGTGTCCTCCTTGTCGCGGATCAGCCGCCGGAAGGCGCGCAGGGCGGCGAGCGGCTCCAGCGGCTGGGGCCGGAAACGGTCGAATTCGGCGGTGGCTGTCATGCGGCGATCCTGCCCGAGGCGGCGGCATCATAGCGCAATCCGGGAGTCAGGTGAACGGCGATCATGAACCATCGGCGCCTCGCCCCGACGGTCCGGCTCCGCTAGGCTGCGCCCATGCTCAGAAAACGCTCCGTCTCGCTGTCGGGCCACGCCACCTCGGTGGCGCTGGAGCCCGAGTTCTGGAGCGTGCTGGACGCCGTGGCGGCCGAACTGAACCTGACCCACGCCGGGCTGATGAAACGGATCGACGAGCGGCGCGGACGCACACCGCTGGCCTCGGCCTGCCGGCTGCTGGCCCTGGCCTGGGCCAGCGGAGACCGATCGTTCGCCGAACGACATTCGGCGGATTGACAGCGGTCAAGGTTGGCGCATGTTCCGGTCCGGAGGCGTGCCATGGCGAATGACAAGTTGATTCCTTCGGTGGTGTTCGGCGGCCTGTTGGCGGTCGGCATGATCGGCGGTGGAGCCCTGATCGGCCAGGGCGTGGTCAACGCCCGGGTCGGCGACCGCTCGGTCAGCGTACGCGGCCTGTCCGAGCGCTACGTGAAGGCTGATCTCGCGATCCTGCCGGTGCGCTTCACCGCCTCGGGGGAGGTTCTGACCGAGGTGCAGGGGCGCATCGACGGCGATCTGGCGATCGTGCGCCGGTTCCTGACCGACCAGGGCTATCCGGCCTCGGCGGTGACCCTTGGCCGGCTGGAGGTGACCGACACCCGCTCTCAGGCCTATGGGAGCAACGACGACCGCCCGCGCTTCATCCTGGCCCAGACCGTCATCGTGCGGACGGCCGATGTGGACCGGGTGCAGACCAGCACCCGCGCCCTCAATGACCTGATCCGCCAAGGCGTGGTGCTGCAGGACTTCGCCGGCCCGACCTACGTCTTCACCAAGCTGAACGACGTGAGAGGGGCGATGATCGCCGAGGCCACGGCGTCGGCGCGCGAGGGGGCCGAGCAGTTCGCCCAGGATTCCGGCGCCGCGGTCGGCGGCATCCGCCAGGCGTCGCAGGGCTATTTCGAGATCCTGCCGCGCGACGAGATCGGCGACGAGAGCCAGTCCCCGGACAAAAAGGTCCGGGTCGTGACCACGATCAGCTACCGCCTCAGATAGAGGCTCAGTTCGCCGGAACCGGCTCCGGATCCGGCACGCTGGGCGGCTCGACAGCCGGCAGCTCCGGCAGGTCGGGCGCCGGCAGCGAAGGCGCGGCCGGCAGATCCACGTCGAGGTCCACCTCGGTATCGGTCGCCCGGTTCAGGCCGCCGTTCGAGAACACCACGATGGCGATGATGACCAGCACCACCAGCAGGCCGCCGACGAGGAAGCCGATCCAGCCCGCGCCGCCGCGGTCGCCGGTGGAGGGATTGTTGATGGTGGTGTGGTGCACCACCTCCGGGCGGTCGTCGTGGGGCGGGGGAACGTTGGGATCGGTCATCGATCAGCCTCCTGTACCGGGGACTTCAGGGGCCGAAATCTCGGGGACATCGACGTTGACGTCGACCTGTTTGGTCTCGGGCGCGCCGCCGCGGGCGAAGACGAAATACGCGATGACGGCCAGCACGACCACGACCGCGCCGACGATGAAGGCGAGGCCGGTGTTTCCGCCGCCGCCGGTGTTGTTGATGTTGTCAGCCATTGGCGTCCCTTCCCTGTGAACCCTCTGTCGGCAACCGGAACGAAGGTCAGGCTTGACGGTTCCCGGCCGAACCGGCGACGCGGACGCTGACATCGGGCGTCGTGCCCCTTATGTTCTCCCGATGAGTCTGCCCGACACCCCTGCCCCGCGTATCTCCGATCTCGCCCGCTCGCGCGGTCCCGGCGGCCTCGAGCCCTCAGGCGCGCCCGACTATCTGGCCGGGCTCAACCCCGAGCAGCGCGAGGCGGTCGAGACGGTGGACGGGCCGGTGCTGGTGCTGGCCGGGGCCGGCACGGGCAAGACGCGGGTGCTGACGACGCGGCTGGCGCACATTCTGGCGACCGGGAGGGCCCGGCCGTGGGAGCTGCTGGCCGTCACCTTCACCAACAAGGCCGCGCGCGAGATGCGCGAGCGGATCACCGAGTTGATCGGCCCGTCGGCGGAGGGGCTGCGCTGGCTGGGCACCTTCCACTCGGTGGCGGCGCAGATCCTGCGGCGGCACGCCGAGCTGGTCGGCCTGAAGTCGACCTTCACCATCCTCGACACCGACGATCAGGAGCGGGTCTGCAAACAGCTGCTGGAGGCGGCCAATCTGGACACCAAGCGGTGGACGCCGCGCTCGCTGAGCGGGCTGATCGATCACTGGAAGAACCGTGGTTGGACGCCGGAGAAACTGCCGCCAAGCGAGGATTTCGCCAACGGCAAGGGGCATGGGCTGTACGCCGCCTATCAGGCGCGGCTGGTCAGTCTGAACGCCTGCGACTTCGGCGACCTGTTGCTGCACAACCTGACGATCTTGTCGAAACATGCGGATATCGCTGAGGAATACCGCAAGCGATTCCGATACATCCTGGTCGATGAATATCAGGATACGAACGTCGCCCAGTATCTGTGGCTGCGGCTGCTGACGTCGTCGACGGGCAATGTCTGCTGCGTCGGGGATGACGACCAGTCGATCTATGGCTGGCGCGGGGCCGAGGTGGACAACATCCTGCGCTTCGAGCGCGACTTCCCCGGGGCCAAGGTGATCCGGCTGGAGCGCAACTATCGTTCGACGCAGCATATCCTCGGGGCGGCGTCGGGG
>DASRXE010000121.1:0-3051 GCA_035654315.1 Brevundimonas sp. | reverse complement strand
GGCGTGCGTATGCGCGAGAACCCGGCGGAATGGGCCTTCGTGCGCCTGTCCAAGCTGATCGAGGATTTCGAGAAGAGCCTCGACAAGGACGAGGAGATCGCCGCCCATCTGGTCGGCGGCCCCGGCGACGCCACCATGCAGATCGAGGACGTCGGCTTCTGGGGACCGGACTTCATCCTGTTCACCGGCAAGAACGCCGACGGTCGCCCGGTGCGCCTGATCCAGCACTACGGCCAGATCAACGTCCTGCTGAACGGCCGCAAGAAGCCCGAGGAACGCCCCGCCCGCCGCATCGGCTTCCAGCTTTCGGAGCTGGTCGAGAAGACCAATCCCAAGTGAGAATTAGGGATGAGGGATCAGGGATTAGGGATGAGAGGGCTTGAGCTCCGCCGATGATCCGGCCGGGCCGATCCATCCAATCCCTCATCCCTCATCCCTCATCCCTATAGCCCCGCCGCCCAGTCCGTCGCCCGCAGCAGGCTGTCGATGATGCCCGGCTCGGTCGAGGCGTGGCCCGCGTCCTGAATCACATCCAGTTTCGCTTCGGGCCAGGCCCGGTGCAGCGCCCATGCGCCCGACATCGGCGTCACCACGTCGAACCGCCCCTGGGCGATCCAGCACGGGATGTGGCGGATGCGGCCGATGTTCTTCAGCAGCCAGCCCTCCTCGGGGAAGAAGCCGCCGTTGGTGAAATACCAGTTCTCGATCCGGGCGAAGGCCACGGCGAACTCGGGCTCGGCGAACTTGTCGGGCTTGGCGTCGGGGCCCTGGACGCTGACCGTCTCGCCCTCCCAGCTCGACCAGGCGATGGCGCAGCGTTCCCGCTCCGCCCGGTCCTCGCCGATCAGCCGCTTGTAGTAGGCGCCCATCAAGTCGTGGCGCTCGTCTTCGGGAATCGGGGCGATGAACCGCTCCCAGGCATCCGGGAAGATGTTCGAGGCGCCGTCCTGATAGAACCATTCAAGCTCGGGCCGGGTCAGCAGGAAGATGCCGCGCAAGACCAGCGCCGCCGTCCGCTCGGGATGGGTGATCGCATAGGCCATCGACAGGGTCGAACCCCAGCTGCCCCCGAACACCACCCATCTGTCGACTCCCAGCAGTTCGCGCAGCCGCTCGACGTCCTCGATCAGGGTCCAGGTGGTGTTGTCTTCCAGCGAGGCGTTCGGCCGGCTGTTGCCGCAGCCGCGCTGGTCGAACAGCACGATCCGGTACTTCAGCGGATCGAAATAGCGCCGCATGCCCGGATTGACCGCGCCGCCCGGGCCGCCGTGCAGCACCACGACAGGCAGGCCCTGCGGGTTGCCGCATTCCTCGTAGTAGATTTCGTGCACCCCGCCCGTCGGCATGAAGCCGGTGGCGTAGGGTTCGATCTCGGGAAACAGGTCGCGACGGGGCGTTTCGGGCACGGGGAAGGCCATACGGTACTCGGTCTCTTTCGTGTCAGGCGGAGGGAGTTTGCGTCCGCCATGCGGCGCCGGCGATCAAAAGCCAAGCCACGATCATCAGCGCGCCGCCGATCGGGGCGATCGCCCCCATGGCCGGCAGGCTCAAAAAGGCGAGGGCGGAGAGGGCGAGGGCGAAGATCAGTCCGCCCGCGGCGGCCAGCCAGCCGGCGAGGACGATCAGCCGACTCCGGGCCGGCCAGACCGCGCAGACGAGCGCCAGCAGCGCATGCGCCAACTCGTAGTGCGCACCGGTGGTCAGCAGCGTCTTGACCTGGGGGCCCGCGCCGTGGGCCGCGAAGGCGCCCAGCGCCACGGCGAGGCCGCCGTTCAGCGCGGCGAAGACCGCCAGACTGCGAGACATTGTCATGAACTGAACGCTAGCCGACAGAACCCCGCGCGTCTGCTATTCGCCCGCCATGACCGCCGCCCGACGCGTAGCTTTGCAGTATGTGTTGCTCTTCGGCGCCAGTGGCGTGTCCCTTCCGTTTGCGGGCCTGTGGTTTCGCGCGCAGGGGTTGAGCGGAGCCGAGATCGGAACCCTGCTGGCCGCCCCGATGCTGGCCCGGGTCCTGACCGGGCCCATGCTGGCGGTGTGGGCGGACGGCTTCGCCCGCCGCCGCACGCCGATCGCCCTGCTGGGGTTGGCCATGGCCGCCGGCTATGGCGGGGCCGGTCTGGTCGAGGGGTTCGCGGCCTGGGCGGCGTTCTGGTTCGTCGGGGCCACGGCCGCCGCCGCCCTGATCCCGCTGACCGACGTCCTCACCCTGCGGCTGGCGGCCCGCGACGGCTTCAGCTTCTCCCTGCCGCGCGGCTGCGGCTCGGCCGCTTTCGTCGCCGCCAACGTCGGCATGGGGGCGCTGCTGCTGACCTCTCCGATCGACGCCGTCATCCTCTGGATCACCCTGGCGGCCCTCGGCGTCGCCGCCGTCGCCGCCTTCGCCCTGCCGCCGGAGCCGGTCGCCGAAGGGGCGGCGCTGGCCGGGCTTGAGCGGTTCCGGGGTCTTGGCCGGCTGCTCGCCGATCCGGTGTTCATGACCGCCATCTTCGCCGTCGGCGCGGTCCAGGCCGCCCATGCCTTCCTGTACGGCTTCTCCGCCATCCTGTGGAAAACCCAGGGGATAAGCGAGGCGGTAACTGGCCAGCTCTGGGCCTTCGGCGTCATCGTCGAGATCGCCCTGATGTGGCTGTTCGAACCGTGGCGCCGCCGCGTCGGCATCGGCCCGTGGAGCCTGCTGATGGTCGGCTCGACCGCCGCCGTGCTGCGCTGGAGCGCCATGGCCCTGGCCCCGCCGCTGTGGCTGCTGTGGCCGTTGCAGGCCCTGCACGCCCTGACCTTCGCCGCCACCTTCCTGGCCGGGGTGCAGATCGTGGAACGCCTGTCGCCGCGCGACAGCCAGACCGCGGCCCAGACGCTCAGCTCGGTGCTGTCGGCCGGCGTGCTGATCGGTCTGGCCACTGCGGCCTCGGGGCCGCTCTACGACCGCTTTGGCGCCGGCGGCTACTGGGCCATGGCGGCCATGGCCGCCGCCGGCCTGATCGCCGCCGTCCCGCTGCGGCGCCGGCTCGGCGGTTCGACCTGAAGCAAAAAAGGGGTCTAGGCGAGATC
>DASRXE010000120.1:0-7988 GCA_035654315.1 Brevundimonas sp. | reverse complement strand
CCGAGCGGCGCTCGCTGTGGGAGGCGCCGGACCAATACAGGGCCATCAGCCCCTTCACCTTCGCCGACCGGATCGACGAGCCCATCCTGTTGATGCACGGCGGCGCCGATTCCAACAGCGGCACCCTGCCAATGCAAAGCGAACGCTTCTTCGCCGCGCTCAAGGGCCACGGCGCCACCGCCCGCTACGTACTGCTGCCGCATGAGGGCCACGCGTACCGCGCCCGCGAATCCCTGCAGCACGCGCTGTGGGAAATCACCGAATGGCTCAACCGCCACGTTCGCGCTTCAGAACCGCCTTACGGACGCGAACCTCACCTCCGAGACGACACACCAGGTTGAGCGCTGCCGGTGGGGGCAAAGGCCAGGACATCTGTCTCATTGCGACGTCCGACAGGAAAATGGCGCGCCCGGAACGATTCGAACGTCCGACCCTCAGATTCGTAGTCTGATGCTCTATCCAGCTGAGCTACGGGCGCGCTTGGCCGCGAACGGCGAGGGCGGGTATCTAGCGGACGAGGGAGCAGGGGGCAAGACCGGGCGGCGGCTTTCGTGCGACGATTTCAGGGCTGGCCGCGCAGGTCTTCGGGAATGGGCGTTTCCGGCGTTTCCCCGGTCCAGACCACCGAGGTGATCCACAGCCGCCGGCCGTCGTCGAACAGGCCGATGGCGTTGACGCCGCGCTGGACCGGCTCGGCCGCGTCGCGCGCCGTGCGGATCTCGTAGGCCGACAGCACCTGGATGATCGGCCCGAACCGCGTCACGCGCCGGCCGGTCTCGCGCTCGTAGAAGGCGTTCGCCTGGAAGTGCGGCGTGTTGCGCGCCACGTAGTCGGCGGGCGAGCTGATCCGCATGCGGGCGCCGCGATCGGGCGCGCGGCCGGCGCCGCCCATGATCGCCCCGGGCAGGAACAGGCCGTGGAAACGGGCCCAGTCCCGGCTCTGGCCCGCCTCGCCCGAGATCACCTCGTAGAGGGCGGCGAGAATGGCGTCGATGGAGGCGACGTCGTCGGCCCGGACTTCAGCGGCGGGCGGGGCGGGCGGGGCGGCCGGAGCGGTCTGGCCCGCGGCCGGGCCGGCGGCGAGCGCGATGGCGGCGGCGAGAACGAGAGGGGGCATGGCGGGCTCCGGCGGCGACGGCCGGGAGCTTGCCGTGGCCGCGCCGGATTGACCAGCCGGCGCCGATGGTCTCTTTCGCCCGGACCCGCCAGACCCCAGCTTGCGTCTCTCCCGCCCCGACCCAGAGCCGTTCCGGAACCCGCCCATGACCTTCGCCGCCCCGCCGCTCCGATCGTGGATCGCCCTGGCCCTGTCGGCCGCGCTGGCGCTGGGCGGGTGCGCGATCCCGCCGGCCGGCGATCGGACGCCGGCCGTTCCCGTCGCCGAAGCGCCGCCGCCGGCGCGAGGCCCCTTCGTGGCGGCGGCCAACCCGCTGGCGGTGGAGGCGGGGCTGGCGGTGCTGCGCCGCGGCGGCTCGGCCGTCGACGCGGCGGTGGCCGTGCAGGCGGTGCTGGGCCTCGTCGAGCCGCAATCGTCCGGCCTCGGCGGCGGCGCCTTCATGATGCTGTACGACGCGGCGACGGGCGAGGTGACCAGCTATGACGGCCGCGAGACCGCGCCGGCGGCGGCGACGCCCGAGCTGTTCCATGAGAACGGGCGGCCGCTGGCCTTCCGGGACGCCGTGCTGAGCGGACGATCGACCGGAACGCCCGGTGCGGTGGCCTTGCTGGCCCTGGCGCAGGCGGAACACGGCCGCCTGCCGTGGGGCGATCTGTTCGGCGACGCGGGGCGGCTGGCCCGCGACGGCTTCGTGGTCAGCCCGCGTCTGGCGAACTATATCGCCGGCGACAGCGGTCAGGCCCGCACCCGCTGGGCCGACGCCTACTTCACCAAGGCCGACGGGACCCGCTACGTCGCCGGCGACGTGCTGCGCAATCCGGCCTACGCCGAGGCCCTGGCCGAGATCGCCGCGGGCGGGGCCGAGGCCTTCTACCGCGGCCGGATCGCGCGCGAGATCGTCGAAACGGTGGGCGAGGGGTCGCGTCCCGGCTCCCTGAGCGAGGCCGACCTCGCCAGCTATGAGGCGCTCGAGCGCGGGGCGCTGTGCCGGCCCTACCGGATCTATGTGGTCTGCGTCCCGCCGCCCCCGTCGAGCGGGGTGGCCGTCCTGCAGCTGCTGGCCATGGCGGAGCACACCCCCGACATCCTCGAGGGCCCGGACAGCGCCGACGCCTGGGCCGCCTTCGCCCAGCTGCAGCGGCTGATGTACGCCGACCGCGACCGCTACGTCGGCGACCCGGCCTTCGTCGGCGTGCCGGTGCAGGGGCTGCTCGATCCCGACTATGTCGCCGCCCGCGCCGCCCAGGCGCCGACCCTGGTCGGGGCGGCCGAGCCGGGCTTTCCGCCGGGCGGCGTCTTCGCCGGACCCGACGCGACGCGCGAGCCCGCCGGCACCTCGCATTTCGTCATCGTCGACGCGGCGGGAAACGCGGTCAGCATGACCACCACGGTCGAGAGCGTATTCGGCTCGGGCCGGATGGCGGCGGGCTTCTTCCTCAACAACCAGCTGACCGACTTCTCGTTCGAGCCGCTGCGGCCGGACGGCGCGCCGGCGGCCAATGCCGTGGCGCCCGGCAAGCGGCCGCGCTCGTCGATGTCGCCGGTGATCATCCTCGACCGCCACGGCCGGTTCGTCGGTGCGCTCGGTTCGCCGGGTGGAACCTCGATCCTGGCCTACAACGCCAGGGCGCTCATCGCCGTGCTCGACTGGGGCCTGTCGATGGAAGACGCCTTCGCCCTGCCCAATCTGGTCGCCCGGGGCGACGGCTTCGGCGCGGACACCGACCGCTTCTCCCCCGACCTGCGCGAGGCGCTGGCGGCGCGCGGAATCCGGCTGCGTCCCAACGCCAGCGAGAACTCCGGCCTGCACGGCGCGATCTGGCGGCAGGGGCCGGACGGCTGGCGCTGGGACGGCGCGGCCGACGATCGCCGCGAGGGGGTGGCGCGGGGGGGGTAGGGTCGACCCTCGACCCTCGATCCTACTCCGGCTTGATCGACAGCTGGAACGCGATCAGCCCCTCGGACACGTCGGTGTCGACGCCGTGGCCGGCGCGCAGGCCCTCGGCCTCGATCTCGCGATAGACCAGGCCGATCGAACTCTGCACCGCGCCGCGCCGCAGGGCCACGCCGATGGAGGCGTCGCCGAGGAAGGCGCCCGAGTCGTGGCTGACGCCCGAACGGGCGAAATCGCCGTCGCGGTTTCGGGCCCAGTTGTAACCCACCGCCCGGCCCGAGCCGGCGGCGTAGACATACCACCGCGCCCGCTCGCCGAAGGCGTCCTCGCCGTCCGGCACCAGCCGGTCGAGGTTGCGGCCGATCCTGAGGGTGGCCCCGGCCTCGGTGACCTGGCCCCGGCTGCCCAGGCCGAGGCCGAGATGCGGCGTCAGGGTGACGTCGAGACCGCTCTCGGTCTGGCCCAGGGTCTCGGTCCAGCCGCGCGTGTAGGTCAGGTCGTAGTGCTCGGCGTCATAGGCCGCGGGGTCCAGCGGCCCCGGCGGCAAAGGCGAGCCGTCGGCGCGCCGCAGGCGGCCCTCGGTGCGCAGACGCAGCCGGTCGCTGTAGGCCTCGCCCTCGTACCAGATGTCGCGATTGGAAGCGGCCCAGGTGGACGAGATCTCGCGCGCGGGATCGTAGCCGCCCCAGCCATCGCCGCCCGGGAAGGCGTGGCCTCCGGCGTCGAATCGCGCGTCACGGTCGAGACGCACCAACAGGTCGGAGACGGTCACGGGGCGTTCAGGGGCGACCCGCCAGGGATCGGCGATGGCCTGCTGCAGCGAGCCCATGGCGAAGGCCGGGGCCGAACAGGCCGCCATCGCCACCACTCCCGCACTGAACGCCATCAGACGCATCAACGGTCCCCTCAGTCCGTTAACGTCCCCGACCCTGCACGATCAAAGCCGGAACGCCAACTGACATTTTCCTGTCCGTCGAACGTCCCCCGTATGGCGCGGTTCCGGATCAGACCCAGGCGCGGAAATGCTTGGACAGCTTCAGGCCCTGGCTCTGGTAGTGGCTGCCGCCCTCGCCGTAGAGGCGCGACGGCCGCTCGGTCAGCGGCTCATAGACCAGCCGGGCGACGATCTGGCCGTGCTCCAGCAGGAAGGGCGTGTCGTGGGTACGGACCTCCAGCACTCCCTTCGAACCGGCCCCGTGCGCCTCGTCGGTGCCGAAGCCCGGATCGAAGAAGCCGGCGTAGTGGACCCGGAACTCGCCCACCGAAGGATCGATCGGGGTCATTTCCGCCGCCTGCATGACCGGGATCTCGACCGCCTCGCGCGACGCCAGGATGTAGAATTCGCCGGGGTCGAGCAGCAATTCGCCGCGCCGCACGCCCAGCGGCTCCCAAAAGTCACGCGGATCGTGGCCGTCGATCCGGTCGAGATCGACCACCCCCGCGTGACGCCGTCCGCGGAAGCCGACGATGGTCCCGTCCGCCCCTTCCAGATCGACACCGACGCTGCGGGTCTCCAGCCGGGGCGGCTCGCCGGCCTTGAGCCGCAGCTGGTTCAGCCGCGTCCCGGGCCGCACCAGGATTGAGAAGGTCTGGGGCGCGATCTCCAGATACAGCGGCCCGTCATAGCCTTCGTCGACGTCGTCGAAACTGGCCCCGCGATCAGTCAGCAGCCGCACGAACACGTCGACCCGGCCGGTCGAGCTCTTCGGATTGGCGCGCGCGATCAGCCCCTTGGGCAGGCTCAGCCGCTCCTGCAGCCGGGCGATGTAGACGCAGCCCTTCTCCATCACATAGCCGGCCGACAGGTCGATGGTGTGCATGGCCACATCGGCGATGCGGTCCTCGACCCTTCGGCCGCCGGGCAGGAACGACGCCCGGACCCGCCACGCCTGGTCCGACAGGCGCAGGTCGAGACTGGCCGGCTGCACCTGGTCCGCATCGAAGGCCGTCTCCGAGACGATCGCCCCGCCGGCGATCAGGGCCTCGATGGATTGCGACGGCAGGATGCCGGGGAGGGAGGTCGAAAAGCTCTGCATGGCTTTCGATTACACGATTCCGCCGCCCGTCTCCCCCTGAGTCTCGGCCTCGCCTCACAGGCGCCAACGCTTGACCTGCGGGCCGCTTGGGCGACCATGGGCGAATGCACGATACGCCCGCCTATGAAGCCGAGACCGAGGGCGTCCTGATCCGCGTCCGCCCCAGCTATCTGGCCGGCCAGTCGGACCCCGACGGCGGGCGCTGGGTCTGGGCCTATCAGGTCGAGATCGTCAATCTGACCGCCGTGCCGCTGCAGCTGATGGCGCGGCGCTGGGTCATCACCGACGGCCAGGGACGGGTCGAGGAGGTGCGCGGCGCCGGCGTGGTCGGCGAACAGCCGGTGATCAAGCCGGGCGACAGCTATTCCTATGCCTCCGGCTGTCCGCTCGGCACCCCGACCGGCTCCATGGTCGGCGGCTACTACATGACCGACGCGTCGGGCCGTTCGTTCGAGGCCGCCATCCCGGCCTTCAGCCTCGACGTGCCGGGCGAGCGGCGGGTGCTGAATTGACGGCTGGCCCAAAGCCGATCCGGGAATGGCTCGAGGTCACGCCGGCGACCTTTCAGGACATCCGGCGGCGCGCCGAACCGGCGGTCCTGCGGGGCGTGGTCGACGACTGGCCCGTCGTCCAGGCCGCCCGGGCGGGACGGGCCGGCGAATATCTGCGCGGGCTCGCCGGGGCCGCGCCGGTGCCCTTCATGCGCGCTCCGCCGGAGGTCGAGGGCCGGCTGCACTACGAGGCCGCCGCCGCCGGTCGCAATTTCGAACAGCGGGAAGCGCCGCTTGCCGCCTTCCTCGACCAGCTTGAGGCCGAGGCGGCCAAGGCGCGCCCCGACGCCCTGGCGCTGCAGGGCATGCCGGCGCCCGAGCGGCTGCCCGGCTTCGCCGAGGCCAACCGCCTGCCCTTGCTGCCGGCGGCGATCATCCCGCGGCTGTGGATCGGCAACGCCGCCAAGGTGGCCATCCATCATGACCCGACCGAGAACGTGGCCTGCGTCGCCGCCGGCCGGCGGCGCTTCACCCTGTTCCCGCCCGAGGCCGTCGGCGACCTCTACATGGGGCCATTTCACCAGACGCCCGCGGGGGTCCAGGTCAGCCTGGTGCACCTGACCGCCCCCGACCTGGAGCGGTTTCCGCGCTTTTCGAAGGCGCTGGACGTGGCGTTGACGGCCGAGCTGGGGCCGGGTGACGCCCTCTACATCCCCTACCAGTGGTACCACCACGTCGAGTCGCTCGAGCCGTTCAATGTGCTGGTGAACTACTGGTGGGATGCCGCGCCCGCCGAGGCCGGCTCGCCGTGGGACGCCATGATGCACGCGATGATGAGCCTGCGTCTGCTGCCGCCGGACCAGCGGCGGGCCTGGCGGGCGATGTTCGATCACTACGTCTTCCAGACCGACGGCGATCCCGCCGCCCACCTGCCCGAAGAGGCGCGCGGCGTCCTCGGCAAGCCGACCCCACAGGGCGTGGCGCAGATGCGCAGGGCCGTGCTGGAGCGATTGAAGGGCGGCCCGGTTCGATGACCCGGCGGGGTGAGGGGCTGCGTCAACCCGGATAACCGCAGCCCCGCCCCAGACTCTCGCCGCGCGGACGCGGCGGGAGGCGGACGGCGGCTCTCATGGGAGCCATTCGTGTCGGTCAGAAGACCGAATTGGGACGGGTGCGCGAAACTGTGTCCGCGCACCCGAAAATCGCGCTCGAGCAGCGAGCCGCCGCGCGGGGAGCGATAGCGCCCTTCTTCTAGATGTACCGGCGCAGCGACCGGGCCAGCTCCGTGGCCCCGTCCTTGCCGCCCTTGCGGACCGCCGGCTGGTAGGCGACGCGGGCGTGCTCGACGCAGTAGACGCCTTCCGAGGCGCGGCGGCCGCAGAAGCTGAACTCGGTCGAGGACGGGTCGCCGATCGGCCATTTGCACATGTGGGCGCCGAGCGTCATCACCGTTGCGGTGCCGGGCAGGTCGGGCATGGGGGCCGGGACCTGGGCCGCCGGGCGCGGCTGCACCGCTTCGATCCGGCGCGGCGCCGACGGCGCCTGGGTCGGCTGGGCGGCGGGACGCGGCCGGGACGGACGGAAGGTGGCGCGGGCCGGCTGCGACGGGGCGGCCCGGCCTGACAGGCCGAGGCGGTGGACCTTGCCGATGACGGCGTTGCGGGTGACGCCGCCGCCGAGCTGCTTGGCGATCTGGCTCGCCGACTGGCCTTCCAGCCAGAGCTTCTTCAGCGCGCCGACGCGGTCTTCAGTCCAGCCTGCGGTCATAACCACCCTCCGGGGTCTCGGATTCAATATATGGGGTCCAGAGGTCCCTCCGGGGCTCTCGACCTACCACTAATCGTAAACCAGACCCTAACAGACGCAATATGTGCGAATCAGTCCGTCCACAGAAACCAGATGTAGGGGTGTTTAACGGCAGGGGGCGAGTGTGGGGTGTGGGGTGTGGGGTTCGGGCTTCGGCAGCCCCGGCCGGAAGACTGGTCCTGTGAGTCCTGCCCCCCACACCCCACACCCCACACCCCACACCCCATCCCCTTGCGTTCCCGCGACCGCCGCCGCATCTGCGCCCCATGACCGACCTGACCTCCACCCGCCCGTCCGGACTTCCCCAGCCGCGCAGCTACCCCGGCGTCAACTGGATCGGGGTTCGGACGCTTTACCTGCGCGAGGTGCGCCGCTTCTGGAAAGTCGGGGCTCAGACGGTGGCCGGGCCGGTGGTGACCACGCTGCTCTACATGATGGTCTTTGTGGTCGCCCTGCAGGGCTCGCGGCCGCCGCTGCACGGCACGCCGTTCGCCGAGTTCGTCGCCCCCGGCCTGATCATGATGGCCATGCTCAACAACGCCTTCGCCAACGCCTCGTCCAGCCTGATCCAGGCCAAGGTGATGAACACGGCGACCGACTTCCTGACCCCGCCGCTCAGCCCGCTGGAGCTGACCATCGGCTTC
>DASRXE010000119.1:0-2367 GCA_035654315.1 Brevundimonas sp. | reverse complement strand
GGTCAGCCGGGGCGGCGGTCTCGGCGGCGGCGAGCCGTCCGCGGCGGATCGGGCCCGCGCCCAGCTGCGTGAACACATCGGGCCCGGGGCGGTGGTGCGCTACACCGAAACGGGCCGACGGCGGGCGGTCTGCGGCTATGTCTCGACCGGCGATGGCCTGGTCGTGTTCATCTCCCGCCCCAACCGCATCCTGCTGGAGACCGATCCGCTGAAGGCCGAGTTCGACGAGATGCTGCGCGACGTCTGCCCCGGCTTCCTGACCCGCGCGCCGGGCGCGGCGGGAGGGGGGCGCCCGTGACCGACCGTCCCACGGCCGGCCGGTTCGAGGGCCGCGAGCACCGGTTGCCGGTCCGGGTCTACTATGAGGACACCGACTTCACCGGCCTGGTCTACCACGGCAACTACGTGCGCTATTTCGAGCGCGGCCGGTCGGACGCCCTGCGTCTGATGGGAATCGGCCACGCCGAACTGCTGGACGGCGACCAGCCCATGGCCTTCGTGGTCACGAAAATGGAACTGGCCTTTCTCAGGCCCGCCCGCATCGACGACGAACTGCTGGTGCGCACCCGCTACGAGGCTGTGAAGGGTCCGCGCCTGCTGATCTCCCAGACCATCACCCGGGCTGACGACGACTTGTGCCGGGCGGACGTCGAGGTGGTCTGCATCCACATGGACGGCCGTCCCCGTCGTCCGACGAAGGCGCTGGTCGAGAAGGTCCGGCCATGGCTGGCGGGCGAACCCTGAGCCACATTGCGAACCTGTCACGTGCAGTAAGGTGACGGCGTGGCTACACCTCGCTAGACCGGCCTGAATCGCCACATATCCGCCATGCGGTTCCGGTGCACAGGGCGCACGGACGAAAGAGGACGACCGAATGACCACCGCCGCCGAAGCATCGACGATGCTGAACCCCCTGACGCTGTTCATGGAGGCCGACCCGGTTGTGCAGGCGATCATGGTCGGCTTGGCCGTGGCTTCGTTGTGGTCGTGGGCGGTGATCATCGACAAGGCCGTGCGCTTCGCCGCCATGAACAGCCAGGCGAGCGCGTTCGAGAAGGCGGTCGGCTCGGGTCGTTCGCTCGAGGAGATCGCCTCTCAGGCCGGTCCCGATCCGGTTCACCCCTTGCCGCGCATGCTCGTCATCGCCCTGGCCGACTGGCGCGAGGCCCGGGCGCGGGGACCGCTGACCGAAGGACAGGGCAATATGCTGATGGCTCGGATCGACCGGGCGCTCGACAGCCTGATCGCGCGCGAGGGTCAGCGCGTCGAGGGGGGACTGGGCGTGCTGTCGGTGGTCGCCACCGCCTCGCCCTTCATCGGCCTGTTCGGCACCGTCTGGGGCATCATGAACGCGTTTCACGAAATCCAGAGCGCGGGCAACACCAACCTGACCACCGTGGCCGGCCCGATCGCCGAGGCCTTGTTCGCCACGGCCCTGGGTCTCGCCGCCGCCATTCCAGCCTATATGGCCTACAACAAATTCTCGATCGACGCGGGCAAGTTCACGGGCCGGCTGGAGAGTTTCGCCGATGACCTGCAGGCCGCCGTGGCGCGCCGGCTGGGCGCTCCCGCCAACCCCCCGCCGCAACCCGCCACCGACTTCAATCGCCGGGAGTTCTGAGCCATGGCCATGGGCGGAGGCGGCGGCGCGGGCGGACACGTCCGCGGCCGCAGACGGGCCCGCAAGCGGCCCCTCAGCGAGATCAACGTCACGCCGCTGGTCGACGTGATGCTGGTGCTGCTGATCATCTTCATGATTTCTGCCCCGCTGCTCAACGTGGCGGTGCCGGTGGAACTGCCCAGGACCGAGGCCAGCGCCGTCGACTCCGCCAACGAGCCGGTTGTGGTCACGATCGGCCGCGACGGCGAGATCTTCGTCGGCGAGAGCGCCGTGGCCTGGGACGATCTGCTTGCCCGCGTCTCCGCGGCGGGCGGCCCTGACGCACGCGACAATCCGGTCTCGGTGCGGGGCGACGGCCGGGCGCCGTATCAGGCGGTGGCGCGGGTCATGGCGCGGCTTTCGGCCGCCGGCTTCACCAAGCTGAACCTGATCACCGACACCGCCGCCTCCCCGGGCGAGGAGGGCTGACGGTTTGGAGCGTCCCGCCCCGGCCCTGATCGGATCGGTGATCGTCCATGCGGCGGTCATCGGCGCGGTGCTGCTCGCCCTGACGGCGACCGGCGACCGGCCGGATCGCCAGATCATCACCTCCGTGCCGGTCTCGATCGTCTCCGAGGAGATGGTGCTGGCCGGGCCCGCCGACGCCCCTTCGGAAGAGCCGGCGCTGGACGCCGCCGCCGCGCCGCCGCTTGAGGCGCCCGAACCCCCGCCGCCGACACCCACGCCCGTGCCGACCCTGCGTCCGC
>DASRXE010000118.1:0-16229 GCA_035654315.1 Brevundimonas sp. | reverse complement strand
TGCGTGCTCTATCTCGCCTCGGACGAGAGCAAGTTCGTCACCGGGGCCGAGTTCAAGATCGACGGGGGGATGCTGGCGCAGTGAGGAGAAGTGATTAGTGGCTAGTGATTAGTGGTTGGTGGTTGGTGGTTAGTGATTGGGTGGTTCGGCAATCACTAATCACTAGCCACTCACCACCCTCATTCCACCAAATCCACCGGCAGGATTTGGCTGCTCAGCAGCGTCTCCATGCTGCGCCAGTGGTCCGGTCCCTGCCGCTCGACCCAGGCTTGCACCACGTCGCGGCCGAGGCCGTAGTTGATGATGTAGCTGCGGTAGGTGTCGATGAAGCGCAGCCGCTGGGTCGCCTTGGCGCGGTCGGCGAGGCTGTATTTCATCAGCAGGTCGATGGCCGCGTCGCGGTCGATGCGGCCGGCGAGATAGTCGTCCGCGATGGTGTATTCGGCGCGGGCCAGCTGGCGGGTCAGGGCGGCCAGCTCGGCCTTCTTCTCCGCCGTCGCCGGGTCCAGCCCGGCCAGGGGGAACAGCACCTCGCGCTCGAACTGGAGGCCCTCGTCGCCCGGGAAAGCCAGATCGATGCCGTAGTTGGCGCTGCCCTCGGCCACGAACGACATGGGCGAGAACAGTGGATAGACGCTCATCTCGACCCAGCCGCGCTCCTCGACGAAGGTCTTCTCCAGCAGGGCGTTGTATACGTGGTGGCCGGGGTAGCCCTCGTGGCAGCCCAGATCGATGGCCCGCTCGGTGTAGATCGGGAAGTCCGCGTTGATCTCGATCTTCGACCGGGCGTCGCCCTGGTAATAATTATAGCCGGACCACGGCTTGTCGCCGACGAAGGCGAGGGTGAAATTCTCGTGGGCGGGCAGGGCGATGTGCTGGACCGTGCGGCGGCGGCATTCGGCGATGGCCGCGTCCATGACGACCTGCAGCCGGTCCTTCGGAATGACGTAGTGCGACTTGAAGGCGGTGACGCGCTCGGCCAGCGTGCCCGTCCCGGGCAGCAGGGCGTCGATCCGGGCCAGCACAGGATCGTAGGCGGACAGCGGACGCAGTTCGGGGCGGACGCCGAACAGCGCCTCGGCCTCGTCGGCGAAGCTCATCTTTTCGCCCGACAGCATGCGCAGCCGCGCCGCCGCCGCCGAAACATGGGCCAGCAGATAGGCCTTGCGGCGCACGACCTCGGGAGCCGCCCCGGCCGTGGACACGGCGTTGAGGCGGCCGGTCAGCGAGGCGGCGCCCTGAATCAGCTGAGGAATCTCTCGCGGGTCGGCCTCGGCCGCCGCGAGCCATTCGGGCGGACCATAGTAGGCGTCGACATAGCCTTCCTCGCGCTCGCCGATCTCCAGGATCAGGGCGACATAGTCCCGGGCGATGGCGTCCAGGCTGTCGCCCGACGGGTCCGCCGGAGCGGACGGGGCCATGGGCGTGGCGCATGCGCCGACCAGCAACACCAGGGCGAGAAGAACCGCGCGCATCGAAAGACCCTCCATCGTCGAAGCGGCGGCAGGCTAGAGCAGGCGCCCCGTCGCGGACCATTACAAATCGTCCAGAATGCCCCGGGGTTCAGCGGCGCATTCGGGATTGAGGGCGGAGCGGTCCTGCTGTAAGGCCCTTCGTCCCGGCTTTCGCCGTCAGACGCACCCGTAGCTCAGCTGGATAGAGTACTGCCCTCCGAAGGCAGGGGTCAGAGGTTCGAATCCTCTCGGGTGCGCCATTTTCCCTGTCCCGGATCACACCCCGCCGCGGGAAGCTCTTGCCAAGAGCCCCGAGCGGCGCATCATGTCGGTGTTGATCCGGGGAGGTCACGATGAAAGTCGCCGTACTCATGGGCGCCGCCGCCCTTGCCCTGGCAGGAACGGCCGCGGCCGAGACCTGGCAGGTTTATTCCCGCAGCGCGAGCAACGCCTTCATGGCCGATGCGGACAGCATCACGACCGAAGGCGAAATCACCTCTATCCGGGTCGCCACCGTGCCGCGGGCCGGCGAGGCGGGCGACCAGAGCCATTCGGTCGAAATCTACCAGTTCCGGTGCGGAGCCCGGCAGTGGCGCACCGCCGGCGTGGTCGAATTCGGCCCGGACGGCGGCGAGATCGGCCAGTATCCGGAAGAGGACGCCGCGTGGGAGCCGCTGCGGCGGGACACCATGCCGAACTATCTGAAGGAGATCGCCTGCGACGGCGCCCGCGCCGTGCCGCCGCACTGGTCCTCCATCCCGGCCTTTGTCGAGGCCGGGCGGCCCTGATCCGCGTCAGGCGTCGACGGCGGCGTCCAGGGCGTTGGCCTGGATGAACTCGCGGCGCGGCTCGACCACATCGCCCATCAGCTTGGCGAACAGATCGGAGGCGTCCTCCTGGTGCTCGACGCTGACCTTGAGCAGGGTGCGGGCGTTGGCGTCCAAGGTGGTCTCCCACAGCTGCTCCGGGTTCATCTCGCCCAGACCCTTGTAGCGCTGGATGGCGATGCCCTTCTTGCCGGCGTCGAGCACCGCCTCGAGCAGGTCCAGCGGACCGCGCACGGTGACGGTCTTGTCCTTGCGGCGATAGACGGCCGGCTTGTCGAACAGGCCCTCGAAGGCGGCCGAGCGCTCGGCCAGGCGGCGGGCGTCGAGCGAGCGGATCAGGGCCTCTTCCAGCACGATGCGCTCGGTCACGGCGCGGCGGACGCGCTCGAACACCACGGCGCCCTGGGCGCCGGGCGAACCGGCCCAGTCGCCGTCGCCTTCCTCGGCGTAGAGGTTGAGGCGGGCGGCGGCCTTCTCCAGGGCGGCGGCCGGATCGGCGGCCGTCTCGTCGAACAGGCCGGCCAGCGCCGCCTGCTCCACGGCGAAGGCCGGGGCGCGCTGGCTGAGGCGGTCGACGCCGGCCTTGAAGGCCTTGGCCTCGCGCACCAGCGCCTGCAGGTCCATGCCCGTGCGGCGCTCGCCCGTCGGCAGGTCCAGTTCGGCCTCGGACGAACCCTCCTCGATCAGGTAGGCGTCCATCTCCGCCTGGTCCTTGAGGTAGCGCGACTGCTTGCCCTTGGAGACTTTGTAGAGCGGCGGCTGGGCGATGTAGACGTGGCCGCGCTCGATCAGCTCAGGCATCTGCCGATAGAAGAAGGTCAGCAACAGCGTCCGGATGTGGGCGCCGTCGACGTCGGCGTCGGCCATCAGGATGATCTTGTGGTAGCGCAGCTTGTCGGCGTTGAAGTCGTCGCGGCCGATGCCGGTGCCCAGCGCCAGGATGAGGGTGCCGATCAGATCGGACGACAGCATGCGGTCGAAACGGGCGCGCTCAACATTGAGGATCTTGCCGCGCAGGGGCAGCACGGCCTGGTTCTCGCGGTTGCGGGCCTGTTTGGCCGAGCCGCCGGCGGAATCGCCCTCGACGATGAACAGTTCGGACTTGGCAGGGTCGCGTTCCTGGCAGTCGGCCAGCTTGCCGGGCAGGGAGCTGATCTCCATCGCCGTCTTGCGGCGGGTCAGGTCGCGGGCCTTGCGGGCGGCCTCGCGCGCGGCGGCGGCCTCGATGATCTTGGCGACGACCTGTTTGGCCTCGACCGGGTGTTCCTCGAACCAGGTCGACAGGCCTTCGGAGCACAGGCCTTCCACGGCCGGACGGACTTCGGAGGAGACCAGCTTGTCCTTGGTCTGGGAGCTGAATTTCGGATCGGGCACCTTGACCGACAGGACGCAGGTCAGGCCCTCGCGGGCGTCCTCGCCCGAGACCGAGACCTTCTCCTTGCGGGCGGCGCCGGCGGCGTCGATGTAGCTGCCCATGACCCGCGTCAGGCTGGCGCGGAAGGCCGACAGGTGGGTGCCTCCATCCCGCTGCGGGATGTTGTTGGTGAAGCACAGCATAGTCTCGTGATAGCTGTCGTTCCACCACAGGGCGAGGTCGATCTCGATCCCCTCCTTCTTGCCGCGGATGACGATGACGTCCTTGAGGATCGGCGACTTGGACTTGTCCAGGTGACGCACGAAGGCCTCGACCCCGCCCTCGTAGTGAAGGATTTCCTCGAACGGCTCGGCCCCGCGGTCGTCGCGCAGCTTGATGACCACGCCCGAGTTCAGGAAGGCCAGTTCGCGCAGCCGGTGCTCCAGCGTCTTCACGTCGAAATCGATGTGGGCGAAGGTGGTGACCGAGGGGAAGAAGGTCACCTCGGTGCCGGACAGCACCTTGCCGTTGTCACGCATCGGGGCGTCGCCGGTGACGCGCAGGCTCTCGACCGTGTCGCCGCGCTCGAACTTCATCTCGTGGCGCTTGCCGTTGCGGTAGATGACCAACTTGAGCCAGTCCGACAGGGCGTTGACGACGGAGACGCCGACGCCGTGCAGGCCGCCGGAGACCTTGTAGGAGTTCTGGTCGAACTTACCGCCAGCGTGCAGCTGGGTCATGATGACCTCGGCCGCCGAGACGCCCTCGCCTTCATGGATGTCGGTCGGGATGCCGCGGCCGTTGTCGGTGACGGTCACCGAGCCGTCGGCGTTGAGGATGACCTGGACCAGGTCGGCGTGGCCGGCGAGGGCCTCGTCGATGGCGTTGTCGACCACCTCATAGACCATGTGGTGCAGACCCGAGCCGTCATCGGTGTCGCCGATATACATGCCGGGCCGTTTGCGGACCGCATCCAGGCCCTTGAGGACCTTGATGGAATCGGCGCCGTAGGCGGCCTCTTCGGCGGTGTCTTCGTGGCGCGCGGTCGGGATTTTGTCGGTCATGTATGCGGTCGGATCATCGCCCGGTTCGGGCCGGAAAGGACAGCGATCGCGCCGTCCGGAATCAGCAGTCCCCGGACCGCGAATCTGATCCGCGCCGGAGCTGCCAACATATAGGATTTTCCGGGAGAATTGCGAGCGAAACCGGGCGCCGCTCCACAGGCGTGGAGCGGTTCGAAAACCCCTTGTTCGGAAGCGCGTAACGGCGGGCGCGCAGACGCCGCGACCGACTTCTCGGGCCGACCGCGGCGGAAGGCGTCAGGCCAGCGAGCCGTCGATGTCCTTGCAGGCCTGGATCAGGCCCTGGACCGACTCGACCGACTTCTTGAACATGGCCTTTTCGTCTTCGTTGGTGGTGAATTCGATCACCTTCTCGACCCCCTTGGCGCCGATCAGGGCGGGCACGCCGACGTAGAGGTCCTTCAGGCCGTATTCGCCCGAGAGCCAGACGGCGCAGGGCAGGACACGCTTCTGGTCCAGCAGGTAGGAGCGGGCCATGGCGATGGCGCTCTCCGCCGGGGCGTAGAAGGCCGAGCCGGTCTTGAGCAGGGCGACGATCTCGCCACCGCCCTTGCGGGTGCGCTCGACGATGGCGTCCAGCTCGGCCTGCGACAGGAAGCCGGCCTTGACCGCGTCCGGCAGCGGCAGGCCGCCGACGGTCGAATGGCGCACCATCGGCACCATGTCGTCGCCGTGACCGCCCAGGGTCCAGGCGTTGATGTCCTGGATCGACACGCCGGTCTTCTCGGCGAGGAAATACGCAAAGCGCGCCGAGTCGAGCACGCCGGCCATGCCGACGACCTTCTCCTTCGGCAGGCCCGAGAATTTCTGCAGCGCCCAGACCATGGCGTCGAGCGGGTTGGTGATGCAGATGACGAAGGCGTCGGGGGCGTGCTGTTTGATGCCCTCCCCCACGGCCTTCATGACCTTGAGGTTGATGCCGATCAGGTCGTCGCGGCTCATGCCCGGCTTGCGCGGCACGCCAGCGGTGACGATGCAGACGTCGGCGCCCGCGATGTCGGCGTAGTCGTTGGCGCCCTTGAGCGCGACATCCGTGCCGATCACGGCGGTGGCCTCGGCGATGTCCAGCGCCTTGCCCTGCGGCGTGCCCTCGGCGATGTCGAACAGGACGATGTCGCCCAGCGCCTCGCGCGCCGCCACGTGGGCCAGGGTGCCGCCGATCATGCCGGCGCCGATAAGGGCGATCTTCGCGCGAGCCATAAGGTTCTCCGTTGGCCTATCGCGCTTACGCGCTACTTGAGGCCGGTCTGTTCGGTTGAGGAGGAAAGGGTTGGCGGCGGTCTAGACCCGCGCGCGCGGGCCTGCAACCGTGACGCCGCGTCAGGAGAGCCCATGGCCAGCCCGCCCGAAATCATCCGTGCCGAAGACACGCCGTCCGACCTGATCACCGTGGTCGACGAAACGGAGGTGCGCGCCGAGGTCGAGGCGTGGCGGACACGGATGCTGAAGCGGCCGGGGCTGTGGGACAAGGCCACGCGCGGGACGCAGGACCGGATCAACCGCATCATCCCAGAGCGGGTTCACGCCATCGTCACCTCAGGCGTCGAGGCGATGACGAAGGGCATTCTGTTGGGCTCGGACCTGATCCAGACCCGGCCTACGACCGACGGATCGCTGGCGGCGCGCGAACTGCGCGCGCGGGCGATGATCCGGACGTATCGCAGCACCGCCGGGGTCGAGGGCGGCGTCGCCGGGGCCGGCGGCTTCGTGCTGGCGGCGACGGACTTTCCGGCCCTGATGGCGATCAAGGTGCGGATGCTGGGCGATGTGGTCGGCGCCTATGGCTGGGGCGGGGATACGGTGCGCGAGCGGCTGTTCCTGCTGCACATCTTCCATCTCGCCTTCGCCAGCGCGAAGCGACGGCCGGAGGCGCTGGCGGAACTGGAACGGTGGATGGCGGGCGTCGATCAGCCCGAGACGATCACCGAATACGACTGGCGGCGGTTCCAGATCGAGTACCGCGACTACATCGACCTGGCCAAGCTGGCGCAGCTGATCCCGGTGGTGGGTGCGCCGATCGGGGCTGTGGTCAACTGGCGGCTGGTTGACCGTCTGGGCGAGACGGCGATGATGGCCTGCCGCATGCGGTGGCTGGCGGACGCCTGAACAGGCGCCACGAATAGGGCTGGTCGATTGCTTTTGCTCTCGGCATAGCGAACGCCTATTTGCGACCCATGCTCCCTACTCTCCGACAGCTCCAGTACCTGAAACTGCTGGCCGAGCACGCATCGTTCAGCAGGGCGGCGGAGGCGGCGCATGTCAGCCAGCCCGCGCTGTCGGCCGGCGTGCAGGAGCTGGAGCGCATCCTCGGCGCGCCCGTGGTCGAGCGAACGCGCGGAAATGTGCAGCTGACCGCGGTCGGCGCCGAGGCCGTGCGGCGGGCCGAGGACGTACTGGCCCGCACCGAGGATCTGGTCGAGGCGGCGAAGAACGCCGGCAAGCCTCTGTCGGGGCGCTTCCGCCTGGGCGTCATTCCGACCGTGGCTCCCTTCCTGCTGCCGGCGAAGCTGCCGGCGCTGAAGACCGCCTACCCCGCCCTGCGCCTGTTCATCCGCGAGGATCTGACGCCGCGTCTGATCGCGGGCCTGAAGGCGGGGCAGCTCGACGCGGCGGTGATCGCCCTGCCCTATTCCGCCCACGGCGTGGACCACGCCCGGATCGGCGACGACGAGATTCTGGCGGCGGCCCCGACAGGCCATCCGCTGGCTGGAACGGGCCCGATCCCGCCGGGTTCGCTGAAGGCGGAGGACCTGATCCTGCTCGAGGACGGCCACTGCCTGCGGGACCAGGCGCTGGCCGCCTTCGACATCGAGCCGCCCAAGGGCGACGACGTGTTCGCCGCCACCTCGCTGCATACGCTTGTCCAGATGGTGTCCGCCGGGCTCGGGGTCAGCTTCCTGCCCGAGATGGCGGTGCGGGCGGGTCTGGCGGACATGCCGGGCGTGGTGGTCCGGCCGATCGCCGCCAGGGCGCCGCGCCGCGAGATCGTGGTGGCGTGGCGCACCGGCTCCAGCCGGGCGGCCGAGGCGAAGCTGCTGGCCGAGGCGCTGCGGATCGACTGAGCGGCGCATTACGACTCCGTAAGGTGCGCCCGGATTTCGCCCTGATAGGGTCGGCTCGCCCGCATGCGGCGGGTTCCGGAGCTGTTCGCCATGAAGTCACGCCTGTTCGCCGCCGCCTCGATCTCCGCCCTGCTGGTGGCCGTCGCAGCCTGCGCCACCGTCGATGCGCCGACGGTGCAGGCGAGCGCCGCCGCGTCGGCCCTGGACTGCGCCCCGGCGCCGGCCCGCGCCGTCGTCGCGCCGGGTGAGGTTCCGCCGCTCGGCTTCCGCGAGTGCGTGCTGCCGAACGGCATGAAGGTCTTCACCCTGCGCGACACCTCGACCTCCAACGTGACGGTGCAGGTCTGGTATCGCGTCGGCTCCAAGGACGATCCGGCGGGCCGTTCAGGCTTCGCTCACCTGTTCGAACACCTGATGTTCAAATCCACGAAGAATATGCCGACCGAGACGTTCGACCGGCTGACAGAGGACGTGGGCGGATTCAACAACGCCTCCACCTGGGACGACTTCACCAACTACTACGAGGTGGTGCCGGCCAACCATCTGGAGCGGCTGCTGTTCGCCGAGGCGGACCGGATGGGCTCGCTGGTCGTCGACGCCGACGTCTTCGCCTCCGAGCGGGACGTGGTGAAGGAGGAGTACCGCCAAAGCTATCTGGCAAATCCATACGGCCGCTTCTTCGGCCTGTTCGCGCCCCAGACCATCTATCAGGACCATCCGTACCGCCGCCCGGGGATAGGCTCGATCGAGGAACTGAATGCGGCGACGATCGAGGATGTGCGGCGCTTCCACGCCACCTACTACCGGCCCGACAACGCCGTGCTGATCGTGGCCGGCAATTTCGACCAGGCGCAGCTGGACGGCTGGATCGAGCAGTATTTCGCCGACCTGACCAATCCGGCCACGCCCATGCCGGCCAACAACGTCCCCGAGCCCGAGCCGTCCGGACCGCGCGAGGCGACCTTCTATGGCCCGAACGTGCCGCTTCCGGCGGTGATGTTGGCCTGGCCCACCGTACCCTACGGCCACCCGGACCGCGCCGCCCTGACCGTGCTGGACGGCATCCTGTCGACCGGCGAGAGCAGCCGCCTGTACCAATCGTTGGTCTATGAGCAGCAGATCGCGGCCCAGGCCAGCTCCAGTGCCGACTTCGCCCGGCAGGCCGGCCATCTGACCGCCTACGCCATCATGGCCGACGGCCAGACGCCGGACGCCGGCGTCGCCGCCCTGCGCGCCGAGGTGGCCCGCTTCCGCAATGAACCGGTGAGCGCGGCCGAACTGGCCGAGGCGAAAAACGAACTGATCGCCGACCTGCTGCGCCAGCGCGAAGGCGTCGACGACCGCGCCAATGCGCTTGGCTTCGCCCTGATGTGGGACGGCGACCCGGCTGCCGCCGATCAGGAGGTCGCCGCCCTTCGGGCCGTCACTGCGGCCGATATCCAGCGGGTGGCGCGCCGCTATCTGTCCGAGCCGCGCATGATCACCATGCGTTATCTGGCGGCCGACGAGGCCCATCCCCCGACGGAGGCGAACAAGAACGTCGACGCGCCGGTCAAGGTGGCTGACCTGGCCCCGGTGGGCGAACCGACCGTGCTGTTGCCCGAGGCCCAGCGCGCCGCCATCCCGGCGCCGGGGCCCGAGGTTTCCCCGGCGACGCCCGCCGTCGCCGACTTCCGCCTCGCCAATGGCCTGCGCGTCCTGGTCGCCCCGACCGAGGGCGTGCCGCTGATTTCCGCCCGCCTCGGCTTCGACGCCGGCACGCGCGACGACGGCGACAAGGCGGGTCTGGCGACCATGACCGCCGGCCTGCTGACCCAGGGAACGGCCACCCGCACAGCGCCGCAGATCGCCGCCGAGATCGAGGGGCTGGGCGCTTCGATCGGCGCCGGCGCCGGTGTCGACTTCACCAATGTCTACGCCAACGCGCCCGCCGACGTCTTTTCGCAGACCCTGGACCTGATGGCCGATGTGGTTCGCCATCCGGCCTTCGCCGCCGCGGAGCTGGAACGCCAGCAATCGCAGACGCTGGACGGCCTGCGCCTGGCCCTGAGCCAGCCCGGCCAGATCGCCTCGCAGTCGGTCGGCCGGGTTGTCTACGGCGCCGCCCCCTATGGCGCGCCGGGCTCGGGCACGCTGAGCTCTGTGCCGACCTTGACGCGCGATGACGTGGTCGACTTCCACCGCGCCCACTATTCGCCGGCGGGCGCGACCCTGGTCTTCTCGGGCGCCGTAACCCCGGAGCAGGCGCGGACCCTGGCGGAGCAGGCCTTTGGCGAGTGGCGCGGCGGCGGCGCGGAACAGGCGCGGGCGGACGATCCCGCCGGTCCGGTCCTGCCTCCCCGCGTCGTGGTCATCGACCAGCCCGGCGCGGGTCAGGCCGCGGTGGTGGCGGCCGCTCGCGGCGTGTCACGCACGGACGCCGACTACTTCCCGCTGGCGCTCGGCAACACCCTGCTGGGCGGCGGCTATTCCTCGCGCCTGAACCAGGAGGTGCGGATCAAGCGCGGCCTCAGCTACGGCGCCGGTTCGTCGCTGGGCGTCCGGGCCGACGAAGGCCTGTTCACCGCCAGCGCCCAGACCCGCAACGACGCCGTGCCCGCCGTCGCCGACCTCATCCTCGAGGAGATCGGCCGGATGGGTTCGGAGAGGATCTCCGAAGACGAGCTGTCGCCGCGCCGTGCGGTGATGATCGGCGGCTTCGGCCGCTCGCTGGAGACGGTCGACGGCCTGGGCGGCTTCGTCGCCAACCTGGCCCTCTACGACCTGCCGATGAGCGAGCTGGCGGCCTATGCCGGCAAGGTCCGCGCGGTCACGCCGGAGCAGATCGAGGCGGCGTTCGCCCATCACCTGCCGGGGTCGGATGTCAGCCTGGTCATCGTCGGCGACGCCGCCCAATTCATCGACGCGCTGAGAGCGACATATCCGGACGTCGAGGTCATTCCGCTGACCGAGTTGAACATCGACTCGGCGACGCTGCGGTAGGTCAGGTCGACAGGCAGACGACCCGGGCGACACGAAGGTCGCGGCGCAGGTCGTCAGCGACGAGGCCGTAGTTCTCGACCGTGACGGTGCGGCCGATCAGCGGCTCGTCGGCCTTCTGGAGGCCGCGGATGGCCGGGCCGAAGGTGTCGGGAGCGGTGGTGTAGATACGCCCCCTGCGCGGGCTTTCGGCGAGGGTGACGCCGACGGCGCGGCCCTGCCGGTCCAGCACGGGCGCGCCGGAGAGGCCGGCGAGCGTGCCGCCCAGCCCGTCGGTGCGGCCGACCTCGGCCCAGGCCAGAACCGGCTCTTTGCGCTGGCCGCGGCCCCGGACCCGAAGCGTCTCGCGACCGAGCAGGCGCGAGGCGACCTCGCCGGCGCGGCCCTGCGGAAAGCCCGGATGGAAGGCGCGCTGGCCCTTGCGGAGCGGCTCGCCGGCGGCGACGGGAATGGCCGGTGGTCCGCCCCTGGTCTGAAGCACGGCGATATCGGCCCGCGGGGCCAGACGCACGTCGGCGGCGACGGCGCGGCCGCCGCCGACCATGATGGCGGGCTGGCGGCAGCCTTCGACGACATGGCGGGCGGTGACCCAGAGGCCCTGCCCGGCGATCGAGAAGGCGCTGCCGGAGGCGGGCTGGAAGGGGATGTCGGGCGCATTGACCGTGACGGCGGGGTCGAACGGCGTGATCGGGCCGAGCAGGGCGCCCTCCATCTCGTCCGGCGGCGGCGGCGCGGGCGGGGCGTCGGCGTTCTCGCGCTGGCCGAGGGAGACGCCGATCAGGGCGGCGAGGACAAGGGTGTAGATCACCCAGTCGGGCGGACGGGCCATGGCCTCAGCCGGTCAGGGCGGCGGCGAGGATCAGGGCCGTCGACAGTTTGGCGCCGACCAGCAGGACGGCGGCGGAGATCTCGCCCTCGCGGATGCGCTGGGGCAGGCCGGTGAGCAGCAGGTCGACCACCCGGAAGGCCAGCAGCTGCAGCACGACGGTGGCGACGCCCCAGATGAAGATATCGCGCACCGAGGTCGAGACGCTGAGACTGACCGCCAGGGGCGTGGCCAGGCCGACGAGGACGCCGGCGAAGGCGACGGCGGCGGCGGCGTTGCCCTCGCGGATCAGGGTGATTTCCTTCCACGGCGTCAGCAGGGCGTAGATCACCGCGCCGACGGCGAGCAGGCCCAGCGTCACCACGAGGTGCAGCACGGTGGTCGGAAAACCCGAGGCGAAGGCCTGGACCTCGGGGCTTTCAAGAACGTGGGTGAGAGACGAGGAGTCCATGGCGGTCCGGGCGGCTGACACAACCGAGGCTTGCCCCAATGACGCCCCATTCCGCAAGCGCAGCGGAGCCACAGGTGGTCAAGATTAGTGTCCGGGTGTGTCGGGCGAGTGGTTAGTGGTTAGTGGTTAGTGATTGCAGCGTCCCTGGCGGCGGAAGGGCGGCGCGGCCCGCGCCACGGCACAGCCACCGGCCAACCACTAACCACTAACCACTAATCACTCTCTTCACGCCGCTTCGGCGGCGGCCTTGCGCAGGGTCGAGGCGCGGACCTTTTCGCTTTCGGACTTGAGCTGGCCGCAGGCGGCGAGGATGTCGCGGCCGCGGGGGGTGCGGATCGGCGAGGCGTAGCCGGCCTTGTTGAGGATGGCGGCGAAGCGCTCGATCGTCTTCCAGTCCGAGCATTCGTAGTCGGTGCCGGGCCACGGGTTGAACGGGATCAGGTTCACCTTGGCCGGGATGCCCTCGATCAGTCTGAGCAGCGCCCTCGCCTCCTCGGGGCTGTCGTTGACGCCCTTGAGCATGACGTATTCGAAGGTCACGCGGCGGGCGTTGGACAGGCCCGGATAGGCGCGGATGGCCGCCATCAGCTCGGCCAGATCGTACTTCTTGTTCAGCGGCACCAGCACGTCACGCAGGGCGTCGTTGGTGGCGTGCAGGCTGATCGCCAGCATGGCCTGGGTCCGCGTGCCGAGCGCGTCCAGCTGGGGCACGACGCCCGAGGTCGACACCGTGATCCGGCGGCGCGACAGGGCGATGCCCTCGTTGTCGCTGATGATGTCGATGGCGTCGGCGACGTGGTCGAGATTGTAGAGCGGCTCGCCCATGCCCATGAAGACGATGTTGCTGAGACGGCGGTCCTCTTTCGGGGATGGCCATTCCTCAAGGTCGTCGCGGGCGACCTGGACCTGGGCCACGATCTCGGCGGCGGTCAGGTTGCGGACCAGCTTCTGGGTGCCGGTGTGGCAGAAGGTGCAGTTCAGGGTGCAGCCGACCTGCGACGACACGCACAGGGCGCCGGCGCGGCCGACGTCCGGGATGTAGACCGTCTCGATCTCGATGCCCGGGGCGGTGCGGATCAGCCATTTGCGGGTGCCGTCCTTCGACACCTGCCGCTCGACAATCTCGGGACGGGCGAGGGTGAAGGCCTCGGCCAGTTTCGCCTGCATGTCCTTCGCCACATTGGTCATCGCCGTAAAGTCGGTGACGCCGTAGTGGTGGATCCAGCCCCAGATCTGCGAGGCCCGCATCTTCGCCTTTTCGGGCGGGCAAACCCCGGCGTCGATCAGCGCCTGACGCAGACCCGCGCGCGTCAGACCGGACAGGTTGACGGGGGCCGTCGAAACGGCCGGAGACGTGCGCGAAAGGTCGAGCGTGAGGCTCAAGGCTGCATCCTTCGGGTGGCGGGAGGCGCGGCTTATACCACAGATCGGGCTGGTTTTAAGGCGGGGCCATCCACTCCAGAGGCACAGTCTACCGTCTATCTCGTCTACCTCGTCTACTCCGGCCGGCGGCCGTCAGCGGTTCGATTGTCAAAGATCGCGGCACGGAAATGCCGGCATTATGCGCACAGTGCCTCCTCAGGCGGGTTCATGACGCTGGCGCCGGGACGTTGTGTAGGAAATACAGGACGTTGGGTCTTGAGAGCGTGATGGCTGGCGGCGGATTTGCAGCGCAGCAATCCTTCCTTTCGTCATCCTCCGGCGAGCGCAGCGAGACCGGGGGACCCAGCGGCGCCGAAGGCGATCTGTTCGGGCAGGCCGTCGAAGCAGCGGTGCTCCCGACACCTTCGCGCTATCGCGCGCCGCCGGGTCCCCCGGTCCGCGCGGCTACGCCGCTTGCCGGAGGATGACGAAAGGAAGGATCTGAGCCTTGGCGCATCCCTCAATCCGCTCCATCCTCGATCTGGTGGATCTGGTCGTCGTCGAGGCCGAAATGGTGGCCGATCTCGTGGATCAGGACGTGGGCGATGATCTCCGACAGGCCGACGTCGCCGCGCTCGCACCATTCGTCGAGGATCGGGCGGCGGTAGAGGAAGATGCGCGAGGCCTCGGCGGCCGGACCCGTTTCGTCGCGGCGGCCGATGTCGACGCCGTGATAGAGGCCAGTGAGTTCGAACGGGTCCTCCATCTCCATCATCGCCAAGGTCTCGTCGTCGGCGAAGTCGTCGACGCGGATGACCACGTCGGCCGCCAGTGAGCGAAACGGCTCGGGCAGGGCGTCGAAGGCTTCGCGCGCCAGCCGGGCGAAGTCGTCGAGGGAGGGGGCTGTCTGGGTGGTCCAGGGGGTCATGGGGCCGGGCCAGGTGGTGAGTGGTTAGTGGCTAGTGGCTAGTGGTTGGCCGCCGCCGGCGGAGCCGGACTGGCGGCGTCGCCCTTCCGCAGGCCCGGAAGCTGCAATCCCTAACCACTAGCCACTAACCACTCGCCACTCCAACCCCTCGCCTCACGGCCCCCATGCGTTATGGTTACCGAATCACGCCGGGGAGCTGATCAGACCAAATGGCCGAGGCCGACATCGCCTATGTCGCGACCGCGGGCGCCGCGGGGCTGGCGCTGGCGCTCAGCGCCTGGGCGGCGCGGCTGCGCGGCCGGCTGGCCGCCCGGGCGCGGGAGGCCGAGGCGGATCTGTCCGCCGCGCGGGCCGCGCTCGCCGACCGGGACGGGGCCCTGGTCGCCTTCGAAGACGCCCGGCTGGCCCTGACCCCCGACGGCCAGACCCGCCGGCTGGGCGCGCCGGCCGCGTGGAGCGCGATCACCCGCGAGCTGGCCGGGCCGGAGGGCGACGGCGCCGATCCGGCGCTGGTGGTGCTGGATGCGGTGCGGGCGGCGGCGGGCCCGCGGCTGGACGCCCTGATCGACCAGGGCGAGGCCTTCGACGCCGTGCTGGACGGCGTCGGCGGCGCCTGGGCGGTCGAGGGCCGGTCCTCGGCCGGCGCGGCGTGGTTGAGGCTGTCGCGGCTGGGGCTGGTCGGCACGGCCGCCGAGAGCGGGCTGGGCCTGCTGGCCGACGCCTATCCCTCCCCGACATGGATCACCGACGCGGCCGGGCGACTGGCCTGGGCCAACAAGGCCTGGCTGGCCGAGATGAAGGCCGAAAGCATCGACGCGGCCCGGGAGAGGGGGCTGAGCTTCGACCGCGGCGCCGACGCCATCGTGGCCGAGGCCGGGCGGCTGCACCAGCGCCAGGAAGGCTTCCGCTGGACCACCGGCGGCGGGCGGCGGCGGGCGTGGCGGATCGTGGCCGAGCCGGCGCCCGGCGGAGCCGGGGCGGTGCTGGCCTTCGCGCTGGACATGACCGAGGCGGAGGAGACCCGCGACACCCTGCGCCGCCACGTCGAGGCCCATGACGAGACGCTGAACCACCTCGCCGACGCGGTGGCCATTTTCGGCCCCTCGAAGCGTCTGGCCTTCCACAACACCGCCTTCCAGACCCTGTTCAACATCGATCCGGCCTGGCTGGACGAGCGTCCGACCCATGCGGAGCTGCTCGACCGGCTGCGCCAGCGCCGCCTGCTGCCCGAGGTCATCGACTACGCCGGCTGGAAGGCCAATGAGCTGGACTTCTACGGCGCCTCCGAGGCCGCCCCGGACGACAGCTGGTCGCTGCCCGACGGCCGGACCCTGCGGGTGGTGCGCCAACCGCACCCGCTGGGCGGGGTGCTGCTGCTGTTCTCGGACATCACCGACGAACTGCAGCTGCGCAGCCGGTTCAACGCCCAGATCCAGGTGCAGAAGGCGACGCTGGACAAGCTGAACGACGCCGTCGCGGTGTTCGGCTCCGACGGCCGCATCCGCCTGCACAACGAGGCCTTCGACACCTTCTGGAACGTGCCCGGCGAGGCGCTGGACGCGGCCAGCGATTTCGACGCCGTGGCGGCCCTGTGCCACCAGACCATGCCCGACCCGGCGCTGTGGCTGGGGCTGAAGGCGCGGGTCGCCGATCCCGATCCGGAAAGCCGGGTGCCGATCTCGGGCGAGGGGCGGACGGCGGACGGCCGCATCGCCTCGTGGCAGACCCGGCCCCTTCCGGACGGGGCGACGCTGGTGGCCTTCTCGGACATCACCGCCCGGCGCGGCCTCGAACACGCCCTCGCCGCCAAGGCCCAGGCGCTGGAGGAATCGACCGCCCTGAAGCGCGAGTTCGTCGGCAGCGTCAGCTATGAACTGCGCACGCCGCTGACCACCATCGTCGGC
>DASRXE010000117.1:0-37017 GCA_035654315.1 Brevundimonas sp. | reverse complement strand
GAGGGCGTAGAGCTCCGACGCCTTGGCCGCCACGTTCCCGCCCCACGACTGTCCGTGCAGTATGGTTCGATCCGGGCGCCCAAACCGACTCCAGAAGATCTTGCGGCTGTTGTCCGCGTCCTCGGCGGCCATGCGCACGCCGTAGCCGCCACGGCGGTAGGTCGAGCCGACCCAGGCGTAACCCTGACGCACCATGACCGCGAACCGGTCCAGGTCCCCGAGCGGGTCGCCGGCCTCGGGCTCGCCCGTCCGCGGACCGCCATGCGCGTGGACGATCAGGCGCCGGTTCCAGTCGGACGGCATGGCGATCACATACCAGGCGCCGTTCGCGTCGCGGCCGGACAGGCACGCCGCCGCCTCCGCCACCGAGTCCGGGCAGGCGATGGCCGCGGGTGGCCGCTGGTCCGCCGAAGCGTTGGCGGAGGCGGCGGCGCCGAGAATGATCGCGGCGGCGAGGGCCGACAATCCGGACATCTGTTTCCTTCCAGTGGCGGCGCGGACCGGGAGGGTCCGCGCCGTGTGGGCTCAGAAGCTCTTGGAGACGTTGACGTACCACGACCGGCCATAGGGCCGCTGTATCGAGCCGAGATAACCGTTCTCGGCCAGCGACGGACCCTCGTCGGTCAGATCGCGGACGCCGATCCGCAGTCGGGCGCCCGAGGCGGCTCCGGCGTTTTCGAACTCGTACTCGCCGTACAGGTTCGCCACCATCTGGTCCTCAACCACCCAGGGCGCTCCCGTGTCGCTGAGCAGGCTGGTCTGGTCGACGTCGCTGACGTACTGCGTCGAGAGGCCGGCGCGCCACGGACCGTGGCGCCAGATGAAGGTGGTCGTGACCTTCCACTCCGGCCGGCCGTTCTGGGCGATCAGCTGGGTGGAGTCGGGCAGCGGCGTCAGCGGATCGATGGTCCCCGCTTCACGCGCCGCATGAAGGCTGTCGATGAGGTCGCCCGGCGCCCGCGAATACTCCAGCAACCGGGAGGCGTTGGCGCGGAAGGTGAACGAGCCCCATGCCGTGCGGCGCCTGGACCAAGAGAAGCCGAAGTCGATCCCCTCCACCGTCTGCGGCAGCAGGTTGATGAATTGGTCGTTGATCGAGATCACCTCGCCCACGGGGGCCAGGCCCGAACCGTCGAACAGCAGGATGTCATCGGCGTCGGGCGCCGCCCGCACCACGTTCGGGTTGGACCCGCCTTCCATGCGGTTCAGATAGTCGAGCGCCAGGGCCGCCTGGGCCCCCAGCAGGCCGACGATCTTCTCCTGCTCGATCTTCCAGCGGTCCACGGTGACGGTGAAATCGCCCCAGCCCTCCGGCAGGAACAACGGCTGGAACACCACGCCATAGGACCGGTTGGTGCTCTCTTCCGGTTCGAGGTCCGGGTTGCCGGCCACAAGAAGTGAAGCGCTGGCGCCGCGTGAGCACTGGGTCATGTCGGCGATGACGCCATTACGGATGTCGGCTTCGCACGCGTAGTAGTCGTCGCCGCCGGCCAGGCGGGCATACTGGGTGGCGTTGACCTGCTCCAGGTTGGGCGCCCGGAAGCCTTCCGAATAGGACCCGCGGAACCGCAGGCCGTCGATGACGTCCCACGCCACCGCGACCTTGGGCTTGGCCACGGATCCGAAGTCGGAATACTCCTCGACGCGGCCGGCGATCTGCATGTCGAGGCTGTAGACCAGCGGGATGTTCATTTCCGGCGAGACCAGCGGCACCGCGAACTCGAGGAAGGCGCCGGCGACGGTGCGGTGGCCCCGGGTGTCAGGATTGGGGCTGACGGCCGAGACGTTCGACAGGTTGGTGTCCCCCGAGACGCTGTCGGTGAAGGTGAAAGTCCCGTCGACGTTCGCGTCCCGGTCGTCGAACTGGGTCTCGCGACGGTACTCGGCCCCGAAGGCGACGCCCACCGGTCCGCCCGGCAAGGTGAACAGGTCGGGACGCGACATCTTGAAGTCGGCCAAGGCCAGGGTGGTCCGCGAAAACCGGCGCATGTCGAAGGTGATGGCGTCGACGGCGCTCTGCGACGACGGCGAGCAGTCGCCGTAGCTGGTGGTGTCGATACAGCCGCCGGAGAACGGATTATAGGCCTCGGGCGTCGACAGCGACAGTTGCTGCTGCAGGGCCGTCATATTGATGTTGGGCGACAGGTCCTCGGCCTCGGCCGCGGAATACAGCAGCGCCGATTCCCAGTCATAGCCGCGCCATTCGCCGCGCAGGCCACCCAGGAAGCGTGACTGGAAATTCTTCACCGTCACATGCTGGAAGCCGGTGTCGACGAAGCGGTAGTTGCTCAGCAGGATCGGCAGCCCTGCGGCCGGAACATTGGTCAGATTGGGCAGGCGGTTGGGGTTGGCGGAGCCGTCGGCGAAGGTGATCGGTCCGAACGGATTCCAGTAGTTGGTGGCCGGAATCCAGATGTCGTTCAGATTGACGACCGGCGGCTGGATGGCGCGGCTCTCGGCCCCGTAGAAGCCGATCTCGCCAAAGGCGGTGATGTTCGGCGTCAAGTCATAGTGGCCGGTCAGGAAGGCGTTGGTCCGCTCGATCGCCGAACGCACCGTCGTGCCGTGGCGGGTGTCGTAGCGCAGGTCCCTGATCGAACCATTGTAGGATCCGGCGCCGCTGATCAGGCACAGGCCGCCGCCGACGTCGACCCCGCAGCCGAAGCTGGCCGGCTGGATGCGGAAGGCCCCGGCGGCGGTCGCCACGATCTCGCCGTTGGACCGCGGCCGACCGGCGTTGGTGCTGCCGGGCGTGCTCAGACGCGCCCACGGCGTGTGCGAGGATCGCCCGTCCGGCGCCGTCGAGGTCTCGAAGCCGGGCTCGTTGGCGAAGAACGGGCGCATGTCGTCGCTGAAGGTGAAATCCTGATCGTCGGCCATCAGGGCGGTGCGGTCGCTGTAGTTGGCGAACAGCGAGACGTTGCCCCGCTCGAAATCCTTGCCCGCGAAGATGTTGGCTTCAAAGGTGCGGTAGCCCGTGTTCTCCACCCCGCTGTATTCGGCCTCGAGCCTGAGACCGTCGAAGTCGTCCTGCAGTACCGTATTGACCACGCCGGCCACGGCGTCGGCGCCGTAGATGGCGGCCGCGCCGTCCAGCAGAACCTCGAGCCGTTCGAGCCCCGAGACCGGAATGGCGTTGGAGTTGTAGCTGAGCACGGGGACGGTGCCCGTGTCGGACGTGCCCTGGCTGGTCGGGTGCTGCACCATGCGCCGGCCGTTCAGCAGCACCAGGGTGTTGCCCACCCCGAGCGAGCGCAGGTTGACCGAATTGACGTCGCCGCGCGCCGAATTGCTGGTCTGTGGGTTGTTGGCTTCTTCGAACAGGACGTCGCCCATCTGCGGGATGGAGCGCATCAGGTCATCCCCCGACACGGCGCCGGTGGCGTCGATCTGGTCCTGGTCGAACACCACCACCGGCAGGGCCGCGGTGGTGCTGGCCCCCCGGATCTGCGAACCGACGACGATGACGTCCTCGACGGAGGCGGCCTCTTCGGGCTCGGCTGGCGGAGTCTGCGTCGCCTGGGCCGACGCCATGCCGGCCGAGGCCAGCAGGGCGAACAGGCCGGCGCCCCCGAGAAGCGCGGTGCGGTGAACAGTCCTCATTGTCTTTCCTCCCTTATGCGTTCGGCCGTTTCAATCGGCCGTTATGACGTCCCGGTCGCCCGGCCCCGCGGCGGGGTCCGGAAGCGCGGCGAGCTTGCCGGGGCCGGAGCCGAGCGCAGCGTGCAGCGCCTCGCGATCGAGCTCACCCTCCCAGCGGGCGACCACCAGGGTCGCCACGGCGTTGCCGATGAAATTGGTCAGGGCCCGGCACTCGCTCATGAAGCGGTCGATGCCGAGGATCAGCGCCATGCCGGCGATCGGCACAGTCGGCACCACGGCGAGCGTCGCAGCCAGGGTGATGAATCCGGCGCCTGTGATGCCCGCTGCGCCCTTGGAACTGAGCATGGCCACGAGCAGCAGCAGGATCTGGTCCTGCAGGCTCAGGTCGATGTTCACCGCCTGGGCGATGAACAGGGCGGCGAGGGTCATGTAGATGTTGGTGCCGTCGAGGTTGAACGAATACCCGGTCGGGACCACCAGGCCGACGACGGAGCGTGGCGCGCCGGCCTGCTCCAGCTTTTGCATCAGGCTGGGCAGCGCCGCCTCGGACGACGAGGTGCCGAGGACAAGCAGCAGTTCTTCCTTGAGATAGCCGATCAGCCTGAAGATGGAGAAGCCGTTGGCCCAGCAGACCGCGCCGAGCACGCCGAGAACGAACACCAGCGAGGTCAGGTAGAAGGTGGCGATCAGGGCGGCGAGATTGGCGATGGCGCCGAGGCCGTACGCCCCGATGGTGAAGGCGAAGGCCCCGAAAGCGCCCACCGGCGCCGCCTTCATCAGGATGCCGACCAGCTTGAACATGATCTGGCTCAGCGCGTCCAGGCCGCGCTGTACGGGCGCCGCCGCGTCCCCGATCATGGCCATAGCGACGCCGAACAGGATGGCGACGAACAGGGTCTGCAGGATATTGCCCTCAACGAAGGCGCTGATCAGGGTCGTGGGAATGATGCTGCTGAGGAAGCCGACGATCGTCGTCTCATGGGCCGCGGCGGTATACTGTTGGATCGCGCCTGCGTTCAGCGTCGCGGGATCGATGTTCAGCCCGCGTCCGGGCTGGACCACATTGGCGATGACCAGTCCGATGATCAGGGCCAGCGTCGAGAAGAAAAGGAAATAGCCGAAGGCCTTGGCGGCCACGCGTCCGACCTTGGCCAGATCGCGCATGCCGGCGATGCCGGTGGCGATCGTCAGGAAGATCACCGGCGCGATGATCATCTTCACCAGTTTGATGAAGGCGTCGCCGAGCGGCTTGAGGTCCTTGCCGAGCTCCGGCCAGAAATGGCCGACCACTCCACCGGCCACGATGGCCAGCAGCACCATGAAATACAGGCTGCGGTAAAACGGGCGGCGCGCGACAGGCGCACCTCCGGCAGGGACGGATTGAAGCAAACGACCTCCCACGGGCCTATCGGACCCGACTTGACCCTCGCTGTCTGACGCAGCGATGAGCCGCCAGTATCGGAACGCCTAGCGGCCACCCACAAGCGGGCCTTGCGATGCGCCGGGCCGATTGATTTTTCTCTGTTTTCGGTCGTCTCGCTCGCAATTCTTGTCGCTTGTGTGCGGTTATCCGCACGCATGGCATGGACATTTGTGCGAAATCTCACATCGTGCGGCATGCACGCGTTTTTCTCCGGCGACAGAGGTCAGTGGCGGGCCTTCGCCCTGATCTGGATCGTGGTGACGGCCGCGATGGTGACGGCCGTCGGAGAGGTCGCGCGCAGGGACGCCGAGGCGACCGTGACCCGGCAGGCGTCGACCGCCGGCGCGCTGCACGCCGCCGTGCTGCGCAGCGAACTGGAGCGTCACCGTTCACTGCCGCTGGTCCTCGCGCAGGATCCCGACCTGATCGCCCTGCTGGACAGCCCCGCCCCCGGGGAGGTCGCCGGTCTGAACCGCAAGTTCGAGGGACTGGCGCGCGAAAGCCGCGCCGCCGCCATCTACGCGCTCGATGCTGACGGCGTGACGCTGGCCGCCAGCAACTGGCGCGAGCCGACCAGTTTCGTGGGCTCCGACTACCGCTTCCGTCCCTATCACTACGAAGCCATGCGCGAGGGTCAGGCCGCCTTCTTCGCCCTCGGCACGGTCAGCGGACGACCCGGCCTCTATTTGTCGCGGCGGGTCGACGACGCCGATGGAAGACCGATCGGCGTCATCGTGGCCAAGGTCGAATTCGACGCGCTCGAAAGCGACTGGCGAAAGTCCGGCGAGCCGACCTATGTCACCGACGAGGACGGCGTCGTCGTGATCACCACCGTTCCGCAATGGCGGTTCCACACCACCGAACCGCTCAGCGATTCCGAGCGCCGTCGCCTCGCCGCCGAACAGACCTCGGGCGCGGCCCCGCTGACCGATCTGCCCTTCGAGGCGAACGACGGAGGATTCGTCAGGATCGCCTCGGACATCCCGCCCGGCGTATATGCGCGGACCACGGACGCCATTCCGGGCTTCGGGTGGACGCTTCACCTTCTGGCCCCCGCCAGCGAGGCCGTCGCCCGCAGCCTGATGGCGGCGCGGATGCTGGTCCTGCTCAGCATGGCCTTGCTCGCCGGCTTGACCGGGGTGCTGATGCGGCGCCGTCAGCGCGCCGCCGCCAGGGCCGTCGAGGCGGAGTCCGCCCGCATCGAGCTCGAGCGCCGCATCGACGCCCGCACCTCGGAGCTGCGCGCCGCCAACAACCGCCTGAACCACGAGATCGAGGAGCGGCGCCGCTCGGAGAAGAGCCGCCAGAACCTCCAGGACGAACTGATCCAGGCCAACAAGCTCGCCGCGCTCGGCCAGATCGCCGCCGGCGTGGCGCACGAGATCAACCAGCCTATCGCCGCCATTCGCACCCATGCCGACACCGCCGGCCTGCATCTCGACGCGGAGGACCAGGCTTCCGCCCGCCGCTCGATCGTCAGCATCGCCGGACTGACGGAGCGGGTCGGGGCGATCACCGACGAACTGCGCGCCTTCTCGCGCAAGACCCGGTCCGCGACCGTGGCCGTTGGCATCGAGGCGGCCATCGACGGCGCCCTGCTGCTGGTGGGGGCCCGGATGCGCGAGAGGGGCATCACGCTGGACCGCCGGCCGGCGCCGGCGGACCTCGCCGTGCTCGCCGAGCGCAACCGGCTGGAGCAGGTTGTCCTGAACCTGCTCCAGAACGCCATCGAGGCCCTCAAGGACAGGCCGGATCCGACCATCGCCATCCGGGTCGAAATCACCGGCAAGCACGCGACGATCCGCGTCTCCGACAATGGTCCCGGGGTCGCCGCCGAGGTGCGCCAGCGCCTGTTCACCCCCTTCACCACCGACAAGCGCGACGGCCTCGGGCTCGGCCTGGTCATCAGCCGGGACATCGTCGCCGGCTTTGGCGGCGAACTCCTGCTCGAGCCGTCCGCCACCGGCGCCGTCTTCGTCGTCCGTCTGACGAGGGCGAAATGAGTTTCCGCACCCTGAACCGGATCGTGCTGGTCGAGGACGACGCCGCCTTTCGCGAAGCCCTGACCGAGCGCCTGCGGCTGGGCGGTCTCGAGGTGACGGCCTACCCCTCGGCCGAGGCTGCGCTGAAGACCCTCGACGACCGGTTCGAGGGCGTCGTGGTCACCGACCTCAGAATGCCCGGACTCGACGGCCGCGCCCTGGTTGAACGGCTGGCCGCGATCGATCCGGACCTGCCTGTCGTCATGATGACCGGACACGGCGACATCGCCGAGGCTGTCGACGCCATGAAGCGCGGAGCCTACGACTTTCTCGCCAAGCCGTTCGCGCCCGAACGGCTGATCGAGACCCTGCGGCGCGGCCTCGACAAGCGGGCCCTCGTGCTCGACAACCGCCGGCTCGCGGCCCTGGCCGCCGATGGCGAGTGGTCGATCCCGCTCAGCGGCGACAGCCGGTCCGTCGAGGCCCTTCGCGCCGCCATCCAGCGGCTCGCCGACGCGCAGGTCGACGTCCTGATCGAGGGGGAGACCGGAGCCGGCAAGGAGGCCGTGGCGAGGGCCATCCACAACACCGGCCGCCGACGGCTCAAGCCGTTCGTGGCGGTGTCCTGCGCCGCCCTTCCCGAGACGGGCCTGGAAAGCCTGTTGATGGGTCATGCGGCCGGCGCCTTTCCCGGCGCATTGCATCGCCGCGAGGGCCAGATCGAACGGTCCCATCAAGGCACGCTGTTCCTCGACGAGATCGACCTGGCCCCGCGCGCCGCTCAACTACTTCTGCTTCGGGTGCTGGAAGAACGCGAAATCCTCCCGCTCGGCGCCATGGAGTCCCATGCCCTGGACCTCCGCATCCTGGCCGCGACCAAGGACGATCCGGCCGAGGCCGTCGCCCGGGGCGATCTGCGCGAGGACCTCTACTATCGCCTCAACGTGGTCCGCTTGCGCACCCCGCCGCTGCGCGAGCGCCGCGACGACATCCCCCTTCTGTTCGCCAGTTTCGTCGGCCGCGCCGCCGACCGGCTGGGCCGCGACACGCCTCCGATCACCAACGCCATCCGGCGGCGTCTGCTGGAGCACGACTGGCCCGGCAACCTGCGCGAACTGGCCAACTTCGCCAGCGAGATCGCCGTCGGCCTGCCCCCGGCCGAGTCGGCCGAGCCTCTCGATGGCGGTCTCGTCCGCCAGGTCCAGGCCTATGAGGCCCAGCTGATTCGCGAGACGCTCACCCGTCATCAGGGTGACATCCGGCGCGTCACGGCGGCCCTGCAGATCCCGCGCAAGACGCTCTACGACAAGATGACCCGGCACGGGATCGTCCCGGCCCGGCATCGTTCCGGCTCAACGGGGTAGATCTCCGAAGCGGTCAATGATGCGGTGGTACCGCCGGTTCGCGTTTCCAACTGCCCCCGGCACATTGACGTGGGTCGCGACCGCATCAGGTCAGGCTGGAGATCGTGCATCCGAGGTCCGGGCGCACCGCCACCCGGCCCGCGCAAAGACGATCACAGTTTGATCCGCGCCTGAGGCAGCCCGGGCGTCTCGACCCGCACGCGGTACAGCCCCCCCAGCGTCGGCTGCTCCGGCCGCTTGTCGGCGTTCCCCAGCCAAGCCGTTGTGCAATAGAGATCGCGAAGGTCAGTTCCGCCGAACGCCGCCTTGGTCACGGTTTGCACCGGCAGGCGTATGGTCCCGATCCGCTCACCCGCCGGCGAGAAGCGCGCCACTCCCCAGCCGTTGAACAGGCCGACGTGCAGCACGCCTTCGGCGTCGACGCTGGGCCCGTCGGCGAAGCCGTCTTCAGTCGTGGCGAACAGTCGTTTGTTGGTCAGCACGCCGTCCGCATGATCGAAGGCGTAGACGCGCCGCTCGGTGGTGTCGTTGTGGTACATGATGCGCCCGTTGGGGCTGAGGGCTGGGCCGTTGGTGACGCGATAGCCGTCGTCGTGCCGGGTCAGCTCGCCGCCCCGCCAGCGGTATAGGGCGCCCGAAATGGTCTCCTCGCTGTCGTCCATGGAGCCGAACCAGAGCGTCCCGTCGGGCGCGACGAAACCGTCGTTGAGCCGGTTCTGCGGCCGATCCGCCTCGACGCGCTCAACCAGGTCGAAAGCGCCGCTTTCGGGGTTGAACCTGTGCAGGCCGCCGCGCACCCCGCAGATCAGCGAGCCGTCATCGGCCGGCAGGGCAAAGCCGGTCTGGTCGGGCGTGTCCCAGGACTGTTTTCCGCCGTCCGCGGGATCATAGCGGTGCAGCTTGCGGCCCTTGATATCGACGAACCAGAGGCAGGCGCGCGACGGGTCCCAGGCGGGTCCCTCGCCCAATTCCGCCTGGGCGTCCCAGATCAGTTCGGCTTCTCCGTTCATTGATCAACCGGCCGAATAGGAGGTCTTGGTCTGGGTGAAGAACTCCACCGCGGCGAAACCCTGCTCGCGCGCGCCGTAGCTGGACGATTTCGAACCGCCGAACGGCACATGATAGTCGACGCCGGCGGTAGGCAGGTTGACCATGGTCATCCCGGCCTTCGCCCGCCGCTGGAAGTCCCGGGCGTGCTTCAGCGAACTGGTGACGAGCCCCGCGGAGAGGCCGAACTCGACGCCGTTGGCGATCTCCAGCGCCTCTTCGTAGTCCTTGACGCGGATGGTCGAGGCGACGGGGCCGAAGACCTCCTCCTGATTGATCCGTCCCCTGGCGTCCGTGTCGGCGATCAGGGTCGGCTGGACGTACCAGCCGGGCGTGTCGAGCGTCAGCCGCTCGCCGCCGGTGACGATACGGCCGCCCTCCCCCTTGGCGATGTCGATGTAGCGGTAGGAGGTCTCGCGCTGCTCCTCGCTGACCGCGGGGCCGATCTGGGTGTTGGCGTCGAGGGCGGAGCCGACCCGAAGGGCCGCCACCTTCTCGCCGAGCGCGGCCACGAAGCGATCGTGGATGCCGTCCTGCACGATCAGCCGGCTGGAGGCGGTGCAACGCTGACCGGTGGCGTAGTAGGAGCCGTCGAGCGCGATCATCACCGCCCGCTCGAGATCGGCGTCGTCCAGAACGATCAGCGGGTTCTTGCCGCCCATCTCAAGCTGCACCCGCGCCTGTCGCTTGACCGCCCCCGCCGCGACGCCGGCGCCGACACCCTGGGAGCCGGTGAAGGAGACCCCGACGACGTCCGGGTGGTCGACGATCGCCTGTCCGACACCACCCCGCCCGATGACGAGGTTCAGGACGCCCTTGGGCAGACCCGCCTCGTGCAGGATGGCGACCAGCGCTTCGGCCGTCGCCGGCGTTGGGCCGGCCGGCTTCATCACCACCGTATTGCCGAAGGCCAGCGCCGGAGCCGCCTTCCAGGCCGGGATGGCGATGGGGAAGTTCCACGGCGTAATCAGGCCGAACACGCCAACGGCCTGGCGATAGGTCTGGATCTCGACCCCTGGCCGCACCGAGGCCAGGTTCTGGCCGTGGACGCGCAGCGCCTCGCCGGCGAAATATTTGAGGATGCGGCCGGCGCGGACCGTCTCGCCGATGCCCTCCGGCAGGGTCTTGCCTTCCTCGCGCGACAGCAGCCGGCCCAGTTGTTCTCGGCGCTCCATCACCAGCGTCCCGGCCTTGTCGAGGATGTCCGATCGGACTTCCGGCGAGGCCTCGGACCACGCCGGGAAGGCCGCCTTCGCCGACGCCACCGCCGCATTGACCTCATCGACGCCGCCGTCCGGCGTGCGGGCCACCAGATCGCGCGTGTCCGACGGGTTCAGGCTTTCGGAGGGCCGCCCGGTCGGCACCTTCTCGCCATTGATCCAGTGGGACAGTTCGATCGTGTCGGTCATGGCCGGTCCTCAACAGTGACACGGGCGGCGGGGGAGCGCCGCCCGTGAGGGGTAGATAGAGTGTGACGGGCCGGGGGTCAGCCCGTCATGTCTTCCAGTTCGCGCCCGCGGGTCTCCTTGACCCACGCCTGGACGAGGAAATACGAGACGAAGGCGCTGACCGCATAGAAGCCGTAGGTGATGGTCAGGCCCAGCCCCGCGGCCATGGCCGGGAAGCTGACGGAGATGCCGAAATTGGCGATCCACTGGGCGAAACCCGCCACCGCCAGGGCCGAGCCTCGCATCTGGTTGGGGAACATCTCGCCCAGCATGACCCACATCACCGGGCCCCAGCTGAAGTTGAAGAACACCACATAGGCGTTGGCGGCGACGAGCGCGATCAGGCCCACCTGCCCCGGCAGGTGCGGCGCGCCGTCGACGATCTGGGCCTGCGAGAAGCACCAGGCCATCACGGCCAGGGTCACCGCCATGCCGGCCGAGCCGATCAGCAGCAGCGGCTTGCGTCCAATCCGGTCGATCATTCCGATGGCGGCGAGGCAGGCCAGGATCGACAGCGCCCCCGAGCCGATGTTGATCAGCAGGGCGTCGTTCTCCGAGAAGCCGACCGACTGCCACAGCACGGCGCCGTAGTAGAAGACGATGTTGATGCCAACCAATTGCTGGAACACGGCCAGGATCAGGCCGGCCCAGACGATCGGGCGGATATTGCGGGTCACCGGATCCAGCAGGTCCGCCAGCTTCGGCCGGTGGTCCTTGGCGAGCGAATCGCGGATCTCGGCCACCTTGCGGGCGCCGGCTTCCCGGCCGAACAGGCGCGACAGCACCGCCTGGGCCTGGGCGTCGCGACCCTTCACGACCAGGAAGCGGGGACTTTCGGGGATCATCAGCAGGGCGAGCAGGTAGATGCCGGCCGGGATGACCTGCAGCCAGAACATCCAGCGCCAGGCGGGGATGTCCATCCAGAACAGCTCGGTCGAGCCGCCCGCCATGGCGGCCAGCGCATAGTTGGCCACAAACGCCCCGGTCAGGCCGGTGATGATCATGATCTGCTGCACGCTGGACAGACGCCCGCGGATCGAGGCCGGCGTCACCTCCGAGATGTAGGCGGGCGCCAGCACGCTGGCGGCGCCGACGCCAAGGCCGCCGATGAAGCGGGCGATGATGAAATGCATCGAACTGTCGGCCGCGCCGGCCCAAAGGGCGCTGATGATGAACATGACCGCAGCGATCAGCATCACCGTGCGGCGGCCGATCAGGTCCGACAGCCTCCCGGCGATGAAGGCCCCGACCGCGCAGCCCAGCAGGATGGCGCCGACGTTGAAACCGGTGCCCAGCGCCGACAGGTTGAAGGCGCGCTCCAGCCCGTCCTGGGTGCCGTTGATGACCCCCGAATCGTAGCCGAACATGAAGCCGCCGATCGTCGCCACCGCGACGATGATGGCGATGAAGCCGATGTTCACCCGCTCCGAACCGGCGATATCCGGTCCGGTCGCCCCCGTTGGTCCCGCCATCTCATCCTCCCTGTGGCCTCTGCGGCCGATGCATGGATCGTCCAGCGATCTCCAGCCGGCGTCCACGAAATATTCGCGCCCCGTAATGAAGTATGTTGGGAGCAGCCATGGCGACGACGCCGAGGGCCGTATCGCCCTCCGCGCCATAGCCACCCCGCCCCTGGATGCCGCTCTCCCGCGCACGAAAAAGCGCCGCCGATCGGGTGATCGGCGGCGCCAGACCGGCTTCGGAGACGATCAGAAGCGGTAGCGGAATCCGGCGAAGACCTGCCGGCCGGTATGGTGGTGCACCGACACGAGGTTGTAGTCGCCGACGTACTGGGTCGGCACCTCGTCCGTCAGGTTTATGCCCTCGAGGGTCAGGCTGAGCTGCTCGGTCACCTGATACGAGGCCGAGGCGTCGACGTTGAAGGTGTCGACCACGCCTTCGATGGCGTTGCCGTTGCGGCCAGGCACCTGGGTCAGATAGCCGTCCCGATAGGTGCCGGAGACGCGGGCGCTGAAACGATCGTCCTCGTAGTAGAGGGTGCCGTTGTAGGCCCGCTTGGACAGTTCGGTCAGGGTGTTGATGGTGCCGTTCGGATATTCGATCTCCGAGTTGACGTAGGTGTAGTTGGCGAGCACGCCAAGGTTGCTCAGGAAGCCCGGCAGGAAGGTCAGGGGCTGCTGGTAGCTGATCTCGAAACCCTCCAGTTCGCCACCGTCGGTGTTGACCGGCTGGTTGAAGGTCCAGTCCGCCGCCGGAGAGCAGCCGGGGGTGGCGCCGCACGCCGCGACGGCCACGCTGTCCGGCAATCCCAGCGAGTTGCCCGTGAACGGCATGCTCATGGTGTCATTGGCGACGAAGCTGTTGATTTCCTTCTTGAACAGCGCCAGCGACAGGATCGATTCCGGGGCGAAATACCATTCAAAAGCGGCGTCGTATGTGGTCGCCCGCGTCGGCTCGAGCAGAGGGTTGCCCGAGCTGACCGTCCGGTTATTGCCCGAGACCGACACCGTGCCGCCCGGGGTCAGCGACCCCAGCCCCGGCCGGGTCATGACCTTGGCCGCCCCGAGGCGGATCAGGAAATCCTCCATCGGTTCGAAGACCAGGTTCATGGACGGCAGCAGGTCGTCGTAGCTGCGGGTTGCCTCGGTGAACACCGGCGCGCCGGCCGCCAGGGTGTAGCCGGTCGAATACTGGTCGGTCTCGATGTAGCGCAGGCCGACGTTGCCGCGGACGGGCATGGCGCCCATGTCGGCCTCGAAATCGGCCTGCAGGTACGCGCCCTGGCTATCCTCCTCGACGGACCGGTTGTTGCCGCGCGAGGGGATGAAGCTCATCGGGAAGCCGCCGAAGTCGAACAGCGCGTCGGCCGCGTGATAGTCGGGGATCAGCCATGACAGCGTCGAGCCGGCCGGAACGTCCCACTGATCCGCCAGGCCCACGATTCGGCTGAAGTCCGAGATCGGCGTTCCGGCGATGTTGGCCGGGATGCATCCCTCGGCGTTGCCCGTCGGGGCCAGGCCGCACGAGGCGGGGTCTCGGCGCAGCTCGGTCGTCTCGAACGTATAGGTCTTGAGGAACAGACCCCCGCTCAACGTCAGGCCGGAATTGAGGTCCCACTCCGCATTGAGCTGGGCGGTCTCATAGGTGTTGTCGGCGGTCTGCGGGCGCAGCCGGATCTGGCTGAGCGTCCAGTTGGCCGGATCGTTCACGTCGAAGCCGTAGGTGATCAGCGGCAGGTTGGAGCTGCCGCGGTAGTCGTAGCTGTAGCCGTCGGAGTCGGCGTGATCGAACAGCAGGGTGGTCTGGATCGGATTGTCATGCTCGGACGTCGATGAGCCGAGGAAGCCGTTGAGCCGGAAGGTGTCCGAGAACTCGTGCGACACATCCAGGGTGATCTGTGTGAACTCGGTCTGCAGGTGGTCGAAACGAGATTCCGAGCGCACGTCGACGTTGTCGAACAGGCCGTAGACCATGGCGCCGTTGCTATCGACTTCCGAGTCGACGACCACGATGCCCGCCCGACCGCCGCCGCCGCCGGCGCTGAAGTCCGGCGCCTGCAGAAAATGCTCGAAGCGGGTGGCGCTGAAGTCGGCGTAGAGCAGATCAAGGCTGACCTCGGTCCGATCGCTCGGCCTCCATTGCAGCGAGCCGGTGACGCCCAGCCGCTCCTGGTCGTGCTCGAGAATGCCGTAGCGGGGCAGGCGAGGCGTGAAAGCGTCGACCGCGCCGGGGCCGGAGCCGACATTTCCGCCCTGCCAACGCACCGTGCTGTGCCCCTCCTCAAGCGCCTCGCGGCCCGACCAAGCCACAGACAGCAAGGCGCCGAACTGGCCGTCGCCCCAAGTGTTGGAGATCAGGAAGGCCGCGCGGGGATCGGCGTTCTGGGCCAGATCGTTCCAGCCCATCTGGCCGGAGACGGCGAGGGTGAAGCCCGAATAGTCGAAGGGTCGCGCGGCCTGCAGGTCGACCGTCGCCCCCAGCGAGCCTTCTTCGGTATTGGCCGAGGCGGTTTTGCGCACCGTAATGCTGTTGAAAAGATCCGAGGCGAAGACATTGAAGTCAAAGCCCCGTCCGCGGTTGGTGCCGCCCGAGCTGTCGGTGCCGCCGGTCGTACCCAGCGCCTCCATGCCGTTGATGCGAATGCGGGTGAAGTCGGGCCCGAGGCCGCGTACCGAAATGTTGCGGCCTTCGCCGGCGTCGCGGGTAATGGCCACGCCGGGCACACGCTGGATGGCTTCGGCCAGGTTCTGATCGGGGAAGTCGGCGATGTCCTCGGCCATAATAACGTCAACGGCGCCGGCTTCGCGGCGCTTCACGTTCAGGGCCTGGGCAAGGCTGCCGCGGAAGCCGGTGACCACGACCTCCTCGACTTGGGTGGTCTCTTCCTGCGAACCGGACGGAGCGGTCTGGGCCAGCGCGGCGCCGGCCCCAAGCGACAGGGCGACCGCCAGGCCCGAGGCGCCGACGAACAGAGTGCGTCGCAGGGCGCGCGGCCCCGACTGAATGGCTTGCAACATATGCCTCCTCCCAATGGGCATACAGGACGCCGGAGTGACCCCGGTCTATCGATTTTTGCGGTCAGGCGTCGTTGGCCCTCCCGTGTGACACCGGTGTCATCTTTGTGCGGAATGCGTTCTGACACCGGTAGCAATCGAGAGCCTAACCCGATGATCGACGTTTTCGCAAGGCCGCTTTGTCACAAAGCCGCAACAAGCGCTGCGGTATCGGCGGTATGCGTGTCGCTTGGAGCACACTCGCGCCCGTCGTCCCTGCCGCAGGCAGGTCCGGATGGGCCATGAGCGCCGTCCCTCGGCAGACTACTGCCGTCAGCGGGCATTCAATAGCCGGCCCATTCCGTCGACGGCGGGCGGCCTCCAGCCATTGGTCCGCCAGGCCCAGCAGTCCCTCGCGGCGAGCGTTGTCCGGTTCGCTCACGGCCTCGGCGATGAGATCACTCACCTTTTCGCGGCATTGTTGGGCGGTATGGAGAGGCGGCATATGTTGGCTTCACGACACTACTGTCCGAACCATCCGCACCCGGCCCGGTTCCATATGGCGCCGGTGTTCCGGCCGTCACCGGGCCAGCCAGCCGCCATCAACGGCCAGCACCGTGCCGTGGACATAGGCCGCCGCATCCGAGGCGAGGAACACCGCCGCTCCTTTCAGATCCGCCGGATCGCCCCAGCGGCCGGCCGGAATGCGGGCAAGGATGTCGCGGTTGCGGCTTTCGTCGGCGCGCAGGGCCTCGGTGTTGTTGGTGGCGAAATAGCCGGGAGCGATCCCGTTGACGTTGACGCCCCTGCCCGCCCATTCGCAGGCCAGCAGCCGGGTCAGGCCGGCGAGACCGCTCTTGGACGCCGTGTACGACGGCACCCGGATGCCGCCCTGGAAGCTCAGCATTGAGCAGATATTGATGATCTTCCCGCCCCTTCCGGCGTCGATCCAGGTGCGGGCCACCGCCTGCGACAGGAAGAAGGCGGTCTTCAGATTGGTGTCGATGACCGCGTCCCAGTCTTCCTCGGTGAAGTCGAGGCTGTCTGCGCGACGGATGATTCCGGCGTTGTTGACAAGGATGTCGACGGCGCCCGCGGCGTCCACGGCTCGCGCCACCACGTCGGCGATCGGCGCGATGGAGGACAGGTCGGCGGGAATGGCGTGCAGGGCGCGCCCGGCCGCCTCGACCAGGCTTGCGGTCCCGGTCGGTGCTGAACGGCCGACCGCGACGATGTCGGCCCCCGCCTCGGCCAGACCCACGGCGATGGCCTGACCAAGACCGGTATTGGCGCCGGTGACGAGGGCCGTGCGGCCGCTGAGGTCGAAGCCGCTCATTTCAGCTGGCAGATGTCGAGGACGTGCATGTCGGTATAGTCGAGGTTCTCACCGCCCATGGCCCAGATGAAGGTGTAGTTCGAGGTGCCCGCGCCCATGTGGATCGACCACGGCGGCGACACCACCGCCTCGCCATCGGCCACCACGATGTGCCGCTGCGCGTCCGGCTCGCCCATGAAGTGATAGACGCGGTCGTTGTCGGACAGGCCGAAGTAGAAATAGACCTCCGACCGGCGGTCGTGCAGGTGCGGCGGCATGGTGTTCCAGACGCTGCCGGTCTTGAGGATAGTCAGACCCAGAAGCAGCTGCGACGACTGGCAGGTGGCCGGAACGATGTACTGGTAGATAGTGCGTTCGTTCGAGGTCTCCAGCGCGCCCCGCTCCAGCGGCACCGCCTGGGCCAGCGAGATGTGCTTCGTCTCGAAGCGCGCATGGGCCGGCGTCGAGGCGAGATAGAAGCGGGTGTCGCCGGCGAAGGTCACGTCCTTCGAGCCCATGGCGATGTAGAGGCCGTCGTTAGCCTCGAGCGTGAAGGCCTGATCGTCGACCGTGACCGTCCCCGTCACGCCGCCGACGTTGACCACGCCGAGCTCGCGGCGCTCAAGGAAGGGGTGGCCGGCGGCCGAGGCCGGCTCGCTCTGGTCGGGCAGGCGCACGGTCGCGCCACCCGGTTGCACGCCGCCGATCACGAAGCGCTCGTAGTGGGTGTAGTTCAACCGCACCTCGCCCGCCGCGAACAGGCTGTCGATCAGGTAGCGGTCGCGCAGTTGGTCGTTGGAGACCCCATGCATCATGTCCGGATGGGTGGCGTGATAGGTCTTGCAGTACATGGGAAGACACCTTGTCGGGGGCAGAGCGTGACGTCTAGGTAACCGGTGTCATAGGCGCCTGCAAGGCGTAGACGGGAGACGTCATCCACTTGCGCTCGCCAAAATCGGATGGGCCGTCGGCCGGGACGGCCTGTGGGTTCCGCCTGTCATCTCCGAGGCCTTGGGATGCGCCGGTTTCGACGCGGAGCGTGAAAGTGGTTAGACAGGCTGGTAGACAGCCAAAGGCTCGTGCCGATGAAAGCCGTGCTTATCGCGCTCCCGTTTCTGATGTTGACTACCGCGACCGCCGCGGCGCAGACGCCGCCGCCGATCATCGACATGCATCTCCACGCCCAGGAGGCCGATGCGCAGGGGCCGCCGGGCCAGACGATTTGCGCCCCCTATGTGAACTGGCCGGCGCTCGATCCCGGCGAACCGATCGGGCGATATCTCGAGGCGTTCAGCGGCCGGCCCGACTGTCCACGGCGGTTCACGGCGTCGACCATCGATGCGGAGATTCGCGACCGCACGCTTGCCGAGCTCGACCGGTTGAACGTCATCGCCGTGACCAGCGGCGAGCCCGACACGGTCGAGTTATGGCGTAGGCAGTCGCCGGACCGCATTATTCCGGGAATCAGCGGCGCGCTTCCGGATGTCGCCGAACTCCGCCGGCTGCACGCCGCCGGACAACTGCAGGTGCTGGGGGAGATTGGCGCCCAGGGCAGGCCGATGGGCGTGAACGATCCAAGCCTGGAGCCTTACTACGCGCTCGCGGAGGAGCTGGATATTCCGGTCGCGATCCATCTCGGACCGGTGGCCCCCGGGATGGCCTATTTCGGCGCTCCGCGATTCCGGGCGGCGTTGAACGACCCGCTGATGCTGGAGGAGGTGCTTCTTCGTCACCCGGATATGCGCGTCTATGTGATGCATGCGGCCTATCCGATGGCCGACCGGATGATCGCGCTGATGTACGCTCACCCGCAGGTCTATGTGGACATCGCGGTCATCGACTACGTCGTGCCCAGGCCCGAGTTCCACCGCTACCTGCGGCGCCTGGTAGAGGCCGGATTCGCCAAACGCATCATGTTCGGTTCGGACCAGATGGTCTGGCCTGAGACGATCGGCGTAGCGATTGAACATGTCGAATCGGCCGATTTCCTTTCGCCCGGACAGAAGCGGGACATCTTCTACAACAACGCGGCCCGCTTCCTTCGGCTGGACGAGGCTACCCAACGGACCCATCACGGAAATTAGAAGCACGGACAGCAGGGTCCGCGTCCGCCCTCGGCGGACCAGAGTCGCCAGATCTTGGCTTGAGACGCTACCGTCCCGGCGCCGCCGTCGAGTCCCGCACCACCAGCGATGGGTCGACCTCGGGTTGGACCAGGGTCGCCGGGTCAAGTCCGCGGCTGCGGGCCGTCAGCTTCTCCGCCGCCATCCGGCCCATGTCGCGGATCGGCAGGCGCACGGTGGTCAGGTTGGGCCAGACGCGCGATGCCATCGGCAGGTCGTCGAAGCCGACGATCGACAGGTCCCGCGGCACGTCGAGGCCGGCGTCGCGCGCCGCCTTCATGACCCCGATGGCCATCTCGTCATTGCCGGCGAAGATGGCGGTCGGCGGCTCGGGCATCGAAAGCAGGCAACGGGCCGCCTCGACCCCCGACTCGAAGGTGTAGGCGCCCTGCCGCACATAGGCTTCGTCCAGCCGCAGGCCATGTTCGGCCAGCCCCTCGCGGAAGCCCCGCCCCCGCTCATGCGACGAGCGGAAACTGTCCGGACCGGAGATGAAGGCGATGCGTCGATGGCCCAACTCCGCCAGGTGCCGCGCCGCCCGGGCCGCGCCGCGGCTGTCGTGGGTGACCACCATGTTGGCGGATTCATCCAGCGACACCGACGCGATCCGCACATAGGGACAGTCGGCTTCCCTGAGGATGGCGACGACGCGGTCGTCCTCGGACACAGACGGCGGCATCACGACCCCGAACAGCTTTTGGCGCACGACGAAGGCGCGCACCTCGCTGAGAAAGCTGTCGGCGGCGCGGTCGCAGGGGTGCACGACCAGTTCGAGGCCCGAGCCGCGGACCGCGTCGAGCACGCCCTGCTGCATGTTGACGACGTAGTTGGGGCTGGGGTTGTCGTAGATCATTCCGACCAGGAACGACCGGCGAAAGGCCAGACCGCGCGCCTGCGGATCCGGGGTGAAGCCGTGCTCGGCGATCACCGCCTCGACGCGCTTGCGGGTCTCTTCCTTGACGAACGGCGAGTTGTTGATGACCCGCGAAACAGTCTTCTTCGACACCTCGGCCAGGCGGGCGATGTCGTTGATGGTCGCGGCCTTGCCGCCGGTCCGTCTGGGCTCGTTCACGCGTTCGGTCTCTCTGGTCGAACACTGTCCTTAGGACAAAAACCCGAGCTTGTGCATTCCCCCGCGTTCGCGCTCGCCGATCATGTGCCGCGGCGCTGCGCGGGACGGTCCAGCACCTCGTCACGCAGGGGCGTCATGAAGCGCAGGTCCCAGTCATCGGGATTGAATGGCTTGCGGGTCGGCTCGGCCACGACGGGATAGCCGCCGACCTGACGCTCGTGGTCGATGATCTCGCCGCGCCCCTCGGCCACCTCGGCGATCAGCAAGACATCGCGCATGTCGCGGTCCCACGGGCGGGCCCCGACCTGCGATAACACCGAGACCTGCACCTGTTCTGCGCGGATGGGCGCCAGTCCTTCCCACCAGACGGGCGGGCGGCGCGTCTCGATGATCCGCGCCGGGGCGGTGGTGTAGCGGCCGAACATGCGCAGCGGCTCGCCGACCTGGTCCACCGCGATGTTGTCGTGGCCATAATATTCCACGTCGCCAGCGCCGCCGATCATCATGAAGGCGAGATGATCGGTAGGGGTGGAGGGGCCGGCGCGCAGGACGTTGCCGACGACGGTCATCTTGCCGACCTCGAACGGCACGTCGCCCCATTCCTCGGGCGCGAGGTTGTAATGGATGGCGCGGGGGCCCGGGTTGTAGATCAGGTTGTTGACGATGACCCCGTGCACCCCGCCCTTGAACAGCGGGCTGCGCTCGTAGTTGTGGGCGTACAGATTGCCGACGATCAGCAGCTCGGTGACATTGTCGTGGATCAGCGAGCCCTTGGAGTGCTCGCCCTTGGAATGGGTCGAATACGCCAGGCTCTCGCCGATCAGATTGTTCGAGAAGGTTATGGCGTGGCTGGTGCCCTGGCGCCACTCCTCGGGCGTCGAACCGGTGAAACGGGGGCCCGAGGCGGACAGGTTCTCGTCGGTCGCCCAGGTCAGGCTGCAGTGATCGATGATGACGTTGTACGCACCGACGGTGGCGATCGAATCCTCGTCCCAGCCGCTCATCCATTCGCCGCCGGCCGATCCGGGCCGGATGCGGATATGCTGGACGATGACGTCATGAGCGGTGATGTCGAGGCCGCCGCGGATAAGGGTCACCCCCGGCGATGGCGCGGTCTGGCCGGCGATCGTGATGAAGGGGTTCTGCAGCTTCAGCGTCTTCTTGCCCAGGTCGATGACGCCGCCGACTTCGAACACCACGATGCGCGGCCCCTCGGCCTCGATCGCGGCGCGCAGGGAACCGGGCCCTTCGCTGTTCAGGTTGGTGACACGGATGATCTGTCCGCCGCGACCGCCCGGCGTTCGGGAAGCCCAGCCCAGCGCCCCCGGGAAGGCGGGCAGGGCGGCCTCCGCAGGAGCCGGGCCGGGGGTCTGGGCCGCTCCGACGGCGGGCGCCGTCACGGGAAGCAGAAGGGCGGCGGCGAGGGCGGCGATGCGGGCGAGCGTCATGTTTCCATCCTGTCACAGGGTCGCCTGTGGCCGCGACCTTCATCGTGAGCGTCGCCGCAAGGGGGCGTCGCCGGATTCAAATTGACACCGGTTTCCTTCCTGCGCAATGTCTGCCGCAACAGGGAGGCGGCGTGAGCCACGCACACGACAATTCAAGCGGTTCGCCGATCGCGCGGGCCTTCGTGGACGCGCGGCGGACCGGCCGGGCGCTGCCGGCCTATCCTGATGTTCAGCCGGAATCGCTGGACGCGGCCTATGCCATTCAGGACCAGGCCATCGCCCTTTGGCCTGACCGGATCGCCGGCTGGAAACTCGGCCGGATCAATCCGCCGCATGACGCCGGCTTCGGGGCCGGACGCCTGGCCGGACCGATCTTCTCGCGCGCCGTCTGGACGGCCGGGGTGATCCCGACCCGGTTCGGCGTCATCAGCGGCGGCTTCGCGGCGGTCGAAGCCGAATACGTGCTGGAACTCGGCGAGACGGCCCCCGATCGCGGAGACTGGACCGCCTCTGCTGTCAGGGCTCTCGTCTCCCGCGCCTTCACCGGGATCGAGGTCGCCGGCAGTCCCTTCGCCGGCATCAACGACCACGGACCGGCGGTGACCGCCTCCGACTTCGGCAACAACACGGGGCTGATCCTGGGGGCCGAGATCACCGACTGGCGCGGCAGGCTGGCGAATCTGGCCTGCGTCATGAGCATCAACGGAGCCGTGGTCGGGCAGGGTGGCGCGGCCGCCATTCCCGGCGGCCCACTGGATTCGCTCGCCTTCCTGCTCAACCTGCTGCACCGTCGCGGTCGCCGGCTGGAGGCGGGGCAGCTGGTCTCGACGGGGGCTGCAACCGGCGTCCACGACATCGTCGCCGGGCAGACCGCGGTGGCCGATTTCGGCCCCGACGGCCGCATCGAATGCCAGGCCATTCCTGCGGAGGGAGAGACGCCGTGACTCTGACGCGCAGAACGCTCGGCCTCGCGGGCCTTTCCGGTCTCGGCCTCGCCTCATGCGCACGCGGTCCGGCCACGGACGGCCGGACGATCTTCGATGCGGTGGATGTCCATCCCGGCGACTTCCCCACCGTCACCGCCGTCAGATGGATGGGCGAGGAGCTGGGCCGCCTGACCGACGGCCGTCTCGGGATCCGCCAGTATCCGTCCGGCCAGCTGGGCTCGGAGGACGATTCCATCGGCCTGGCGCGACACGGGGCCATCGACATGTGCCGGGTGGCCGTGGCGGCGCTGAACAACGCCTTTCCTGAAACGCAGCTACTGGCCCTGCCGTACGTCTACCGGGACGTGGCCCATGTCCGCGCCGTGGTCGATGGCGAGATCGGCACCGAGTTGCTGAATGTGTTCGAAGACCGGGGGCTGGTCGGGCTCGCCTATTACGACGCCGCGCCGCGCTGCTTCTACAACGTCCATCATCCGGTCACCGAGCCGGGCCAGTTGCGCGGCCTCAAGATGCGCGCCCCCCAGTCGGACATCTTCCTCGACTCCATCCGGGCGATGGGGGCCAATCCGACGCCGCTGTCGTTCGGGGCGATCTTCTCGTCCCTGCAGACCCATCTGATCGACGGGGCGGAGAACAACTGGCCCGCCTACCAGTCGAGCCGCCAGTTCGAGGTGGCCCGGTTCTGGAGTCAGACCGAACATTCCTTTTCGCCCGACGCCCTGCTGATCTCCAGGGCGAGTCTCGAACGCCTCAGCCCCGCCGATCGCGATCTGGTCCGCGACGTGGCCCGTCGATCCGTAGTGCGGATGCGGGTCGAATGGGACCGTCGCCAGGCTGAGGCCCGGGCTGCCGTCATCGCCGCCGGCGTGCAGGTGGCCGAGGTCGACAAGGCCGCCTTCGCCGCCACCGTTCGTCCGGTGCTGGACAAGTATCTTGCCGAGCCGCGCCTGCGCGCGCTCCACGAACGTATCGCAGCGGTCGCCTGAACGATCGCGCAAACCTCGGCGCTCAGGGAGGGCCCGATGTCTGAACCCCGACGCGGATTCGTCCGCGGCCTCGACCGGCTGGCGAGCCTCGCCATGGCCTTGGCCGGCGCCGCCCTCGTGGGCATGGCGCTGGTGCAGGCGTGGCAGGTCTTCGCCCGCTATGTGCTGAACGACAGCCCCGGCTGGACCGAACCGGTGGCCCTGCTGCTGATGAGTTTCGCGGTCATGTTCGGGGCCGCCGTGGCGGTGCGGCGCGAGACCCATTTCGCCTTCCAGACCCTGCTCCACGGCCTGCCCGGCCGGCCGCAGTGGCTTCTCAAGTCGGTCTCCCGGCTGATCGCGGCCGCGTCCGGCGCCGGGCTGATGGTGCTGGGCGGCATGCTGATGGTCGATGAGTGGCCGGTGGCCATGGCCGGCGCGCCCCTGCCCTCGGGTCTTAAATTCGCGGGTCTGTGCGTCGGCGGGGCCCTGATCCTGCTGTTCGCCGTCGAGCGGCTGCTGACCGGCGATTACCGCGCGCCCGATGCATCCGGCGAGGCGAAGGACTGAGCATGGAATACGTCATCCTCTTCGGCCTGCTGGCCATCTTGCTGGCGATCGGCGTGCCGGTCGCCTTCTCGCTGCTGGCCGCCACCCTGGCCACCGTCCTCTACCTGGCGCTTCCGCCGATCGTGGTCTTCCAGCAGATGGGGTCCGACATCACCTCGGTGGCCCTGCTGGCCATTCCGCTGTTCATCTTCACCGGCGAACTGATGATGAAGGGCGGCCTGTCCGACCGGATGATCGCCCTCGCCTCTTCGATGGTCGGCCATGTCCGCGGCGGCCTGGGCCAGGTCACCGTCGTCGGCTCGACCCTGTTCGGCGGGGTCTCGGGCAGCGCCATCGCCGACGTCTCGGCCATCGGCGGGACCATGATCCCGCAGATGCAGAAGCGCGGCTACGACGCAGACTACGCGGTCAACGTCACCATCTCGGCGGCGCTGGTGGCCCTGCTGGTGCCGCCGTCGCACAATATGATCCTGTATTCGGCTGCGGCCGGGGGCGGGGTGTCGATTTCGGACCTCTTCGCCGGCGGCATCGTCCCCGCCCTGCTGCTGGCGGCCGTGCTGATGGTCACGGCCTATGTCGTGGCGCGTCGGCGCGGCTATGCGGCCGAAGCCTTCCCCGGATTCCGCGCCGTCGGCCGCCGCCTGGTCGCCGCCGTTCCCGGCCTGCTGCTGGTCGGCATCATCTTCGGCGGCATCCGGGCGGGGATCTTCACCGCTGTCGAGAGCGCCTCGATCGCCGTCGTCTATGCCGCCGTGATCACCGGCCTGATCTACCGCCACATGACCTGGACCGCCTTCAAGGCCGCCTGCGTCGGCGCCGCGCGCACCTCGGGCATGGTGTTGTTCATCATCGGGTGCGCCGGGGCGTTCGGCTGGCTGATGGCCTTCCTTCAGGTCCCGACCATGATGGTCAGCCTGCTACAGACCCTGACTGACAATCCGATCCTGATCCTGCTGATGATCAATCTCGTCCTGCTGGTCCTCGGCACCTTCATGGACATGGCCCCGCTGATCATCATCTGCACGCCTATTTTTCTACCGGTGGCCAAGGCCTTCGGCGTCGACCCGGTCCAGTTCGGAGTCATCCTGCTGCTCAACTGCGGCATCGGCCTGATCACCCCGCCGGTCGGCTCGGTCCTGTTCGTCGGCAGCGCCATCGCCGGCATACCGATGACCCGGTCGCTGAAGACCATCTGGCCGTTCTGGCTGGCTTGCGCCGGCGTGCTGATGCTGGTCACCTTCATCCCGGCGCTTTCGCTGTGGCTGCCCTCGCTGATGAAATGACCGAGCTGCCCGGCCTGCGCCCGATTGAAGACTGTCGGTGGGATTGCGTGGCCATGGGCGAAGTCATGCTCCGGCTCGATCCCGGCGAGGGCCGCATCCGCACGGCGCGCAGCTTCCAGGTCTGGGAGGGCGGCGGCGAATACAATGTGGCGCGCGGTCTGCGCAAGACGTTCGGCCTGCGCACCTGCGTGATCACCGCCCTGCCCCGTAACGAGATGGGCGCCCTGGCCGAGGACCTGATCCTGCAGGGCGGCGTCGACACGTCGCACATCCTGTGGCGCGAGGCCGACGGGATCGGGCGCAGCACCCGCATGGGCCTGAACTTCACCGAGCGTGGTTTCGGCGTCCGAGGCGCGCTGGGGGTCTCGGACCGCGCCAATTCCGCCGCATCGCAAATGCGCTCGGACGAGGTGGACTGGGACGCGCTGTTCGGCGGCGAAGGGGTGCGCTGGCTGCACACCGGCGGCATCTTCGCGGCCCTGTCCGAGAGCACGGCGGAGACGGCGTTGGCCGCCATCCGGGCGGCGAAACGGCACGGCGTCGTGGTCAGCTACGACCTGAACTACCGCGCCAGTCTGTGGTCCAGCCATCCGGATCCGGACGCCGCCCGCCGGATCAATCGCGAGATCGCGGGGCTGGTGGATGTGCTGGTCGGCGACGAGTACGCCTGGGCTTCCTGCCTCGGGATCGAGACCCCAGAACCGCGCGCCGATCCCTGCGACAGCGGCCCCTTCGACCGGCTGGTCCAGCACGTCGCAGGCGAGTTCCCGAACGTGAAGGTCTTCGCCGCCACATTGCGGGACCCCGTCTCGGCGTCAATCAACCGCTGGGGCGCGGTGTTGTGGATGGAAGGCCGCCGCTACCAGACGCCGGCGCGCGAGATCGCCGTACTCGACCGGGTGGGCGGGGGCGACGGCTTTGTGGCCGGCCTTGTCTGGGCCCTGCTGTGCGGCCTCGGCCCGCAGGCCGCCGTCGACCATGGCGCGGCGCACGGCGCCCTGGCGATGACGACGCCGGGCGACAACGCCTCCGCAAGTCTCGCCGAGGTGCGCGCGGCGGTGGAGGGGCGGGGCGCAGCGGCGATCCGCTGAAGCCCACAGCCCCGGCCTTACCGAGGACCGCGGTCGCCCACGTGGCGATTCAGCCAGGTGGTGATTTCCCACAGCGTGTGCTCCAGCGACTCGCGGGCCCGGTAGCTGTGACCCTCATGGGGCAGCAGGACGTAGCGGGCCGTGGCGCCCTGCCCCTTAAGGGCGGCGAAGAACCGTTCGCTCTGCATCGGCTGCGCCCCGCTGTTGGAGTCGGCCGCGCCGTGGATCAAGAGGATCGGCTCGTTGATCCGGTTGGCGAAAGCGAACGGGCTGATCGCCATATAGTGCTCCGGGGCTTCCCAGAACGTCCGGCGTTCGGTCTGGAAGCCGAATGGGGTCAGCGTGCGGTTATAGGCGCCCGACAGGGCGATGCCGGTGCGGAACAGGTCGCTGTGAGCCAGCAGGTCGGCGGCCATGGCGGCGCCGAAGCTCCAGCCGATCACGGCCGCGCGGTCGCGGTCGACCGCTCCGGTGGCGGCGGCGGCGTTGAGCGCGGCGGCGGCGTTGGCGACCACCTGTGGCGCGTGGCCCTGCAGAGTGTCCGTCCCGCCGTCGGCGACGACGGGCATGGCGACGCGCATCACCGCATAGCCTTGGGTCAGCAGGTACAGTTCGATGTCTCCGAAGCCGTTGGGGCGGGTGAAGCCCGCCGGCTCGCGCCCTCCGGCACGGACGGCGGCGCGGTCGGCCGCCAGCAGCGGATAACCGGTGAGCAGAAGCGGCAGCGGATCGTCGACTCCCACGCGGTGACCGGCGGGCAGAAACAGGGTGGCGCTCAGCGGCACGCCGTCCGAGCGGCTGTAGGTCAGGACGCGCTGTTGCACGCCGGCGAATTGAGGGGCCGGATCGACGAAGGCGGTGACCGCTCTCGCCTGTTGGTCCGGGCCGAAGGCGACATAGTAGTTGGGCGGCGCGTCGCCATCCTGCCGCCGGACCAGCAGCCGGTCGCCGGCCTCGTCGAGCAGCGCCACCAGCACGGTTCCGTCCCCCTCGGGGATCCGGTAGGGTGTGCGCTCGCCCGTCTCCAGATTGACGCTGAGCACACCGCCGCCGCCGCGGACCAGCAGAGCCCTGCCGTCGGGGGTCAGGTGCAGGCGCTCGCGGCCGCGCCGGTCGGTTCGCATCAGCGGCTGCCCGACGGCGCCGATTCGCAGTTCGCGCCCTTCGCCCGGCCGGGACGGGTCGACCAGCGTGCGCCGGGGGCGTCGATCGGCCGAAGTGCTGGCGACCAGGGCGAGGTCATCGCGCCCCCAGAAGACGCCGCCGAAGCGTCCCGCCAGATCAAGCAGCCGGGTCGGTTCGTCGGTGAACGGCGCCGAGAGCATCAGCAGGCGGTCGTGGACGGCGACATCGGCGCTGAGGTCCCCGCCGTCCCGTGCTTCGGCCCAGACCAGGGTCGCCGGGGCGTCCTCGCGCCATCGGATCGACCGCGGACCTGTCGGCACGGCGCTGGACGCCAGCTCCTGGAGCGGCCGGTCGGCGATCCTCCGCACGATCTCGCCGCGCCTGTCGCGGACCACCACGACGCTCGGAAACGAGCCCGCGGCGACGCTGTAGCTGAACGGGCGTTGCAGTCGGGTCTCAAGCACATATCGCCCATCCGGCGACGGCTGGCTGTCGATGATCAGGCCGCCGGGCCCCAAGGGGCCGGGGGTCACGCCATCCGGCTCGACCCGGGTCACGCTCGAGGTGAAATAATATTCGAAAAGGGCCTCGTCGGCCGGGCTGGCCAGCAGGTTCTGGAGCGTGGCCAGCGGGGCCGTCCGGCCCGGTTCGCTCTCCTGAACGATCGGCCCGACGGGCACGCGGTCGGGCTCGGGCGGCGGCCCGCGCCCCTCGGGAACGAGCCGGACGAGAAAGCCGTCGCCGTCCGGCAGCCAGCTGTATGATTGAGGAAAGGCGGCGTTGACCCGGCCGGTCACGCGGCGCGCCGCGCCGGTCGCGGCCGAGGCGGTCCACAACTCGACCTCGTCCGTCTGCAGCATCAGGAAGGCGAGGCTCTGCCCGTCCGGAGACCACAGCGGCGCGATGATCCGGGCGTTCGCCGGCAGGGCGGCGTGGCGTTCAGCCCCGCTGTCCAGATCGATGAAGGCGACGCCGTCATAGGCGGATATCCCGCCCGGTCCGTTGTTCAACGGATCGATCGTGTGGCCGGCGAGGCCCAGCACCGGCGTGGCCAGTTCGGCGATGGGCGGCGCGGCGGGGCGTTCAAGCAGGGCCAGGCGGTCCCGGGCCGGGCTGACCATGACCATCGGCTCGGCCGGCGCCGCCAGAAGCGCCGGAATGGGGTCCGGCGGGATCTGATAGAGCAGCGGCCGGTCCTCCGGCTCGGCCGCTGCCGCCGGACTTGCCGCGAGCAGCAGGGCGGCAACGACGCCGCCCGCGATCCGGCCAACCCTGCTCACGTCGCCGCCGGCCGGTCGGAGCCGGCGGTTCGTGGGCAGGGTTCCAGTCCCATCACCTCAGAAACGGGCCCGGAGGCCGAGCGTCACCGTGCGTCCGCCGCCGTACTGGTAGGTGTTGGGGAAGAAGAAGCTGGCGTCCGAACGATCGAAGCTGTTGGAGACCGCGCTGCGGATATCCGCATCGTCCGCATCGCGGAGGAGGTCGTCACCCTCGAGGAAGACAGTGTAGCGATTGTCCTCCGGCCCGCCCCAGGCGTAGCTCATGCGCAGGTCGAGCGTCGAATAGGCCGGCACGATGGTGTTCAGGTCGTGCACTTCGTAGGCCGTGATTGAGTCCGACTGTTTCGTGTAGATCAGTCGGCCCTCGAAGCCGCCCTTCGCATAGGTCAGGCCGGCGTTGTAGGTCCACGGGGCCTGGCCCTGCAGATCCCGATCCAGCTCAACGACGATGGTGTCTCCGTTCTCGTCGCGACCGTTGACCAGGGTCGGGAAGTCGCCCTTGGTGTAGGTGACGTTGCCGATGAAGCCGAAATCGCTGAGGAAGCCCGGCAGGAAGTCGAACTGGCGGATGACCTCCAGCTCAACGCCCCAGATGGTGCCGCCTTCGCCGTTCTCGGGCCGCCGGTACAGGAACTCGGTGTCGGCGTTGAAGGCGATCAGGTCGGGGCGGCTTGCCGCAAGGGGCGAGAAATAGTCAAGCACGCGGTCACGCACCTCGTTCGCCGGAACGTCGTTGGTGAAGAGGTTGGTCCAGTTGTTGGTGATCGTCTTGTGGAACACGGCGGCGCGCAGAACGCCCGGCGTCTCCTTGAAGTAGTAGGCGACGTCGAGGTCGAAGTTGTCCGTGATCGTCGGCTCGAGGTCCGGATTGCCTTCCGCCAGGATGACGCGGTTGTTCGCCGGTCGCAGGTCGATGATGTACTGGGTGGCGCGCCGCAGCGTCTGCAGGTTGGGGTGAACCGTCGAACGGAAGTAGCCCAGTCGCGCCACGACGTTCGAGGTCGGGCGGTAGTTGATCAGGAAGCTGGGCGTGACCGTGGTCTCGGTGGCTTCCACGTTGTTGACCTCGATCATCCCGGCCTCGGCGAAGGTGGCGCGCGGCTCCTGCTGGAAGGTCGGGGTGTTCAGGGTGACGGTCGGGATGGCGAAGGTCGCCCCGGCGCGGTCGATGCGCTCGACCCGGCCGCCGGCGATGATGTCGAAGTCGCCGATCTCGAAGTGACCCTCGACGTAGCCGGCCCAGCGCTCCTCGACCGAGGACGCCGGCATCAGGGCGCCGGCGGTCAGGGCCGGGTCGAAGTCGGAGGCGTCGGTGAAGTTGAAGCGCTGCTCGTTGAAGGGCGTTGACGGGTCATCGACCAGCAGGCCTTCCAGGCCGCGGAAGATGGCCGCGTTGCCCGCCTGGCTGATCACCGGAATGCCGAAGCCGTCGAGGCCGAACAGGCCCAGGTCACGCGACAGCAGCAGGCCCGGGTCGAGATCCGACAGGAAGGTGTTGCGGCCGGCGATCGAGGTGAAGGTGTTGATCTCGCGCAGGGCCGCGGGGTCGGTCGTGAAGGTGTCGTCCAGCGCGGTGCGCTCGCTGCGGTCGTACTTGGCCCCGACCTCGATGTAGTCGATCCAGCTCTGCATGTAGCGGCGCGCGCTGAACTCGCCGAAGTACGAATCCGTCGGGCTGTCGGTGATGGAACGGCCAGCGCTGGAGATGCGGTAGGTGGCGGGGTCGGACAGGATGTCGAGGCCCTGCTGCGTCAACGAAGGGATCGGCACGCCGTCCGCGCCTTCGATGAAGCCGCCGCCGATGATCCGCTCGGTCTGGGCGGCGTCGTCGTCCCGGGCGAACTGGATGGTGTTCGGGTCGATCAGGTCGCGCAGGTTGGTGAAGGTCGAACCCAGCAGGGTGACGTCATTATTGCTGGAGCTGGAGGACGTGCCCGAATAGCCGGCCTTGTAGCGAAACTGCCACTTGTCGACGTTGGTGTCGCCGCGGAAGCTGAGGGTGTTGGTCTCCAGCTCCACGTCCGACGAGGCCAGCGACATGCCCGGGCGCAAGCTGTTCAGCACGAACCGCCGGCGCACCTCGCCGCCCAGCTCCGGGATCGGCATGTCGAAGCCGCCGGTCAGATACTGCACCGCCGTGCGCGAGAAGAAGGTGTAGGCGTCGCGCTTGTTGTGGGTCAGGTCGAAGCGCAGGCGGGTGTGGTCGCCGATGTCCCAGGCGGCGTTGACGCCGATGGCGAGGTTGGTCTCCTCGCGCTCCCGGTCGATGTAGGTGACGCCGGTGTTCAGTCGGGTGGCGAACTCCGGATCGAACGGGAACTGCTGATTGTAGGGAATATTGAAGACCGAGGTGTAGCCGGCCGGCAGCACCGGCGGGAGGGCGCCCGCGCTGTTGTTGAAGACGTCGAAATTGGTCCGACTGGTGTCGCGGTAGGAGACGTTGGCGGCCAGGCCGAAGGTAGAGCTGAGCTTGCCGCCGACGGTGGCGTTGAACTGGGATTCCTCGCCGAAGCCGCTCTCGACCGGGCGTTCCTGCTCGGCACTGGCGCTGAAGAAGAAGTCCCCGTAGTCGAGGCCCGAACGGGTCTCGATCTCGACCAGGCCGCCCGAGCCGGTGGCCTCGTGGCTGGGCAACAGCGACTTGTGGATGGTGACCTGCGAAATGTTGTCCGCCAGGTAGCCGCTCAGATCGACTCCGCGGGTGAAATTGGTGCCCTGCAGATCGGCGCCGTTGACCTGGACGTTGATGGCTTCGGCGTTGAAGCCGCGCACCAGGATTTCCGAACCCTCCCCGGTATCGTCGGCGCGCTGGAAGGCGACGCCGGGGACGCGGCGCAGGGCCTCGGAGACGGTTTCCGCCGGGAAGCCGCCAAGGGTGTCCTCGGACACCACGGTCGAGGCGTTGTTGGCGGTGCGCTGCTGGTTCAGCGCGCGCTGGATGGCGCTCATATAGCCGGTGACGACGACGTCCTCGACCTCGAGCACGCCGCCTTCGCCCTGCAGGAAGTTCAGCGTCGCTTCGCCGCCGGCGGCGACAGTGACCTGGCGGGCCTGGTCGCTGGAGCCGAGGTAGTCCAGCACCACCGTATGCTCACCCGCGGGCACGCCGGGGATGCGAAAAAAACCACGTTCGTCGCTCACCGCCGACAGGTTGGAACCCTGGACGCGGATCGAGGCGCCCGGCACAGGAGACCCGGTCGTGGCGTCAGTGACCGCTCCCCGGATCGCGCCTGCGCCGACTCCGCGCTGCGCCGCCTGCCCGGCCGCCTGCAGCACGAAGACGTTGCCGCCGGTCTGGCGAAAGGTCAGGTTGGTCCCGGCCAGCAAGCGCTGCATGGCCGCCTCAGGGGTGAACGAGCCGGAGACGCCGGCAGTGCGGCGGTTCGCGACCAGCTCGGGCGCATACAGCAGCTCCACGTCCGTCTGACGCGCGAACCCCTGCAGCCCGGCCGCCAGCGGCTGCGGTTCGATGTTGAAGTCGACGGCCTGGGCCAGAGCCGCGGACGGCGTGGCGACGGCGACGATGGCGGCTCCGGCGAGCAGGGCGTTCCGGAAGGAGATCGCGGTGGTCATGGTCTTTCCCCGAGGATGCGACACCGCCCTTTTTTGGCGTTCACATCGGGTAAGACGCGCCAGCGCCGGAACCCCTCACAAAAAAACTCGTTCCGCGCGCGGACGGCCTCAGCGGCGGGTCAGGACCACCACGTCGCGGCGCTGGTCCACCCTGGCCTCGACGGGGAAGCCGATTTCGAGGGCGGCGACGAAGCGATCCGCCGAGCCGGGCCGGAACACGCCGCTGACCCGCATCTCGCCGAGATCTCCATCGCCCAACACGACCTTGCGGGTCGAGTAGCGGTTGATCTCCTCGACGACCTGAACCAGCGGCTCATTCGAGAACACCACACGACCCTCCCGCCAGCTGACCGCCTTCTCGACATCAGCCTCCCGCACCAGGAAGGGGCGCTCCTCGAGCGCGACCAGCTGTTCTCCGGCGGTCAGCTTGCGGGCCTCCGGCGCGACCGGGAAAAGGGCGGTGCCGTTGACGCGCTTTACCTCGATGCGGCCCTCGATCAGCGTCACCCGCGTCTCGCCCGACCCGACCCGCACGTCGAAAGCCGTGCCCAGGGCGGTGATCTGCTGACCGCCGGCCTCGACCACGAAGGGCCGGCTCTTGTCGTGCGCCACTTCGAACAGGGCCTGGCCGCGCAGCAGCTTCAGGCCGCGGCGGCCCTCCGCGTAGTCGACCTGGAGAAGGCTGTCGGTATTGAGCTGAACCACCGAGCCGTCGGCGAGGGTGATGGAGGACCGCTCGCCGACCTCGGTGCGATAGGTCGCGGCCGCGCCGCTGCTGACCGCCTGCGGGGCCAGCACCGGAGCCTGTGTGAACATCCAGCTGCCGACGAGGGCCACGGCGATGCCCGCCGCAATCGCGCCCAACGGGACCCAGCGAGGCCGGGCCCGGCGCGGCCGGTCCGCCATCCGCAGCGCCTCGCGGCGCATGGCGAGGATCGGGCCGGCGGCGGCGACGTCGTCGAAGTCGCTCCACAACCCCTGATAGTCGGCATAGGCCGAGACGTGGGCGGGATCCGCCGCCAGCCAGCGGGAAAAGCGCGCACGGTCCTCCTCGCCCAGCTCGTCCGAGCGCAGGCGCGCGAACCAGAAGGCCGCCTCCTTCTCCACCGCCGCTGTTTCGTTCTCCGCCTTCATCGTCTCAGTCGTGCTCGAAACGGGCTTTGATTCGCCGCATCGCTTCCATCATGTGCTTCTCTACGGAGCTGACCGAGATATCCAGCCGCCTGGCGATCTCGGCGTATTTCAGCTCCTCGAAGCGATGCAGAAGGAATATCACGCGCGTTCTCTCCGGCAGTTCGCCCAGCACCCTTTCAAGGATCGCCACGCGCTGCTTCCCCAGTAAGACGCGCTCAGGCGAAATCTCCTCAACCGAATTCGCGTCACCGGTTTCGAGGGCGCGGTCAGCCGCGGCGCGGGTGGCCCGTCGGCGCGCCCGATCCCTCAGCAGATTGGCGGCCATCTGGAAGATGTACGCCTCGGCGTTCTCCATGGCCCCGGGCTGTTCACGCGCGGCGAGGCGGCAGAACACCTCCTGCACCAGGTCGTCCGCTTCCTGTTCGTTATAGGCGCGCTTGCGGAAGAAGCTGCGCAGGGGGCGGGCAAAGCGCGCACTGATCTCGGCCAGTCCGTCGCCTTCCTGTCGCCCCGCCTCGCGGCGTGCGTTCTGCTCCATGCCGCCAAAATCCGTGCCGCCCGCTCGCACAAAGGATAGCGCCGGGCCGGGTTTGTCCAGCCCGGCGAGAGCAGCGGGCCGTGACGCCGCGGCTCACCGGCGCCGGCTCTTCCAGACGATCGCGACGATGATGATCAGGAACGCCAGAAGGCGCAGCAGGTAGAACGGGCTCTGCTCCTCGCGGGGAACATTGAGCAAGGTCGTCAGGAGCGGCGTCGTCGCCATCAACAGGAAGGCGGCCGCGAACGCCAGAAACAGGAAGTCGCCGGTGCGGCGCCAGAACTTGGCGAAAAAGACCGCGGCCACGGCGTAGCCCATGATGATTGCGCCGCTGGCGACGAAGCTCAGGTTCACCGGTCGACCTCCCAGATGAAGCCGTAGATCAGCACCCCCACCGCCGCGAGGGCCGTCACCTGCCGGGCGACGGAAAAGTCTGTCGCGCGAAACACCACCATGTCGAACACGACCAGAAGATTGTTGATCGCCAACAGCGAGAAGCAGACGGCGCTCCACAGCAGCAGAGGTTGCCGCGACCGGCTGTACGACCGGAAAAGCAAGGCCGCGCATAATCCGCTTGTCAGCAGACAAAGTCCGTAGACGGCCCCAGGTCCCCAGCCCATCACGACTTCCATCCTCCAAAGCGGAACGAGTCCGCGAACCCTTTCAGCGGGTCGGGGCGGCGTCTCGCGATCGTGTTTACGACCGCGACCGGTCGCTCCCGGTACGCCGTTTCAAGTTCGTCACACAGCGCCGCCAGCGTCGGCGAGGCGGGCGCGTAGCGGAAGGCGCCGTCCTCGCCCATCGCCAGTCCGCCGCGTTGGAGGCCGGCGAGGCAGTCATTCACCAGGGTGACGTTCGCTCGCAATTCGGCGACGAGCCGGTCGACGGTCCAGCCTTGCTCACGGTCACGGCGGAGCAGCAGCAGGGTTTCGAGCGCCCACACGGAAGGCACGGCGCTCTCGATGAAGGCCGACAGCTCGGTGTTCAAGGGAACCGAGTGGGGCGTGTTCACGCGCACAAGGCTCGGGTTGGCCGGGACGACATGACGCCGGACCCTAGCGCCCGTTCGCCAAATGGCAACGGAAGAGATTTCCGCTCCCGCGCGGAACAAACGCCGTCCCTCGTGGTTTTTCGCAGTTGGTTCGGGGGAAGCAGCGCCATGAGGTGATCGCAGCCAGGAGTCGGTCGACCCCCGTCGGACGTCTGCTGGCTTCGCCTTATCGGTCCTGCACCTCCGGCCGAGGGTTTTCCCCGCTCCGAGGTGAAGAATGTCGATCGCCGCCCTGGCCCCCGAACCCGCTCTCGATACGCGTCAGCTGCTTGCGGCCTTCCGGGCCTTCCGCCGTGGCGACTTCTCGATCCGGCTGCCGGACGACCTGACCGGCATCGACGGCGAACTGGCCGAGGCGTTCAATGACGTCGTCGAACTGAACGACCGGATGAGCCGCGAATTCAGCCGGCTCGGCGAGGCCGTGGGACGCCAGGGCAAGATCAACAACCGCGCCCGCGTGCCCTCCGCCACCGGCGCCTGGGCCGCCAGCGTCGACGCCGTCAACACATTGATCGCCGACATGGTCCACCCGACCGCCGAAATGGCCCGGGTGATCGGCGCCGTGGCCAAGGGCGACCTGTCGCAGACCATGGACCTCGAGAACGAGGAACGCCCGCTGCGTGGCGAGTTCCTGCGCATCGGCCGGGTGGTGAACACCATGGTCGGCCAGCTGGGCTCGTTCGCCTCCGAGGTGACCCGGGTGGCGCGCGAGGTGGGCACCGAGGGCAAGCTGGGCGGTCAGGCCAATGTGAAGGGCGTCGCCGGCGCCTGGAAGGATCTGACCGACAACGTCAACTTCATGGCCGCCAACCTGACGGGCCAGGTGCGCAACATCGCCGAGGTCACCACCGCCGTCGCCAACGGCGACCTCAGCCGCAAGATCACCGTCGACGTGAAGGGCGAGGTGCAGGAGCTGAAGAACACCATCAACACCATGGTGGACCAGCTCAACGCCTTCGCCTCGGAAGTGACCCGGATGGCCCGCGAGGTGGGCACCGAGGGCAAGCTGGGCGGCCAGGCCCAGGTGAAGGGCGTGACCGGCACCTGGAAGGACCTGACCGACAATGTGAACTTCATGGCGGCCAACCTGACCAGTCAGGTCCGCAATATCGCCGAGGTCACCACCGCGGTGGCCAAGGGCGACCTGTCCAAGAAGATCACCGTCAATGTGAAGGGCGAGATCCTCGAGCTGAAGATCACCATCAACACCATGGTCGACCAGCTGAACGCCTTCGCCTCGGAGGTCACCCGCGTGGCCCGCGAGGTTGGCACCGAAGGCAAGCTGGGCGGTCAGGCGCGCGTGGAAGGCGTCGGGGGCACCTGGAAGGACCTCACCGACAACGTGAACTTCATGGCCGCCAACCTGACCGGCCAGGTGCGGAACATCGCCGAAGTGACGACCGCCGTGGCCAACGGCGACCTGTCGCGCAAGATCACCGTCGACGTGAAGGGCGAGGTGCTGGAGCTGAAGAACACCATCAACACCATGGTGGACCAGCTGAACGCCTTCGCGTCCGAAGTGACCCGGATGGCGCGCGAGGTCGGCACCGAAGGCAAGCTCGGCGGGCAGGCGCGGGTCGAAGGCGTCTCCGGCACGTGGAAGGATCTGACCGACTCCGTGAATTCGATGGCGGGCAACCTGACCGCGCAGGTGCGTAACATCGCGCAGGTGACGACTGCGGTGGCGAACGGCGACCTGTCGCGCAAGATCACTGTCGACGTCGCGGGCGAGATCCTCGAACTTAAAAACACCATCAACACCATGGTGGACCAGCTCGGCTCGTTCGCGTCGGAAGTGACGCGGGTGGCGCGGGAGGTCGGCACCGAGGGCAAGCTCGGCGGTCAGGCGACCGTCGAAGGCGTCGCCGGGACGTGGAAAGACCTGACCGATTCCGTGAACATGATGGCGGGTAACCTCACGGGGCAGGTGCGGAACATCGCCGAGGTCGCGACCGCGATCGCGAACGGCGACTTGTCGCGCAAGATCACCGTCGACGTCGCGGGTGAGATCCTCGAGCTCAAAAACACCGTCAACACCATGGTCGACCAGCTCTCCTCCTTCGCGTCGGAAGTGACGCGGGTCGCGCGCGAGGTCGGCACGGAGGGCCGGCTCGGCGGCCAGGCGAAGGTCGAGGGCGTCAGCGGGACGTGGCGCGACCTCACCGAATCGGTGAACTTCCT
>DASRXE010000116.1:0-7355 GCA_035654315.1 Brevundimonas sp. | reverse complement strand
TCCATATCCTCGAAGCGACGCTTCAGCCCGTCGACGTCGTAGCCGTGGAAGTTCGCTTCCGACTGCTGGCGCTCGTTCTCCAGGAAGACCTCGCCGTAGGTCAGGCCCTCCCTGGTGAACTTCAGATCGTAGACGTTGTCGACGCCCTGGACGTACATGGCCAGACGCTCCAGCCCGTAGGTCAGCTCGCCCGAGACCACGTCGACCTCGATGCCGCCGACGCCCTGGAAATAGGTGAACTGGGTGACCTCCATGCCGTCGCACCAGACCTCCCAGCCGAGGCCCCAGGCGCCGACCGTGGGGTTCTCCCAGTCGTCCTCGACGAAGCGGATGTCGTGCAGCCTGGGGTCGATCCCGATCGCCGCCAGCGATCCCAGATACAGGGCCTGCAGGTTCTCGGGGTTGGGCTTCAGGATGACCTGATACTGGTAATAGTGCTGGAGCCGGTTCGGGTTCTCGCCGTAGCGGCCGTCGCCGGGGCGGCGGCTGGGCTGGACGTAGGCGGCCTTCCACGGGCGCGGGCCCAAGGCGCGCAGCACCGTGGCCGGGTGCAGGGTGCCGGCGCCGACCTCGATGTCATAGGGCTGGAGGATCGCGCAGCCCTGATCGCCCCAGTATTTGTGGAGCGTCAGGATCAGGTCCTGGAAGGCGAGCGGTTCGGTGGTCACGGTCGGCTTTTTCGTCCCGGGGAGAAGGCGGCGGACCCTAGACGGCGAAGGTCCCACGGAAAAGCCCTCCCCTCGAGGGGAGGGTTGGGCGGGGTGGAGGCAGGGCGAGGGTGGAGGGGCGCGAACGGGCTCCGGCGATCCGTCGATGACGCCTTCCGCGCCAATGCTGGAGGCAGACGGCCTCCACCCATCCCCCGCCCCCTTCCCCTCGAGGCGAAGGGGAGTCTTAAGGCAAGGCTGGTAGAGCCGGGCCCATGAAGCAGATCGACCAGATGCGCCGGCGGGCCGCGCGCTATCTCGATGTGAAGGCGGTGGAGATCGCCCCGGCGACGGGCGTGTTTTCGCTGAGCTTCGACGACATTCCGGCCAGCGCCTGGACGGAAGCGGGGCCGGTGCTGGCCCAGCATGGGGTCAAGGCGACCTACTATGTCTGCGGCGGGCTGGCGGGCGGGCGCAATATGGACCGCGACCAGTTCGAGGTGGGGCACCTGCAGGCCTTGCACGCGGCGGGGCATGAGGTGGGCTGTCACACCTTCGGCCACACCAGCGCGCTGAGGATGGACGGAGAGGCGCTGCGGCTGAGCCTCGACGCCAATGCGGCCTGGGTGGCGGAGCGGCTGGACGGCTATCGGATGACCACCTTCGCCTGGCCGTTCGGGGACGCGACGGTCGCGGCCAAGCGGGTGGTGCGCGGGCGGTTCGATCTGGCGCGGGGCGTGCGCGACGGGGTCAACGCCGGACGCGAGGACCGGGCGCTGATCAAATCGATCGGACTGGAGAGCCGGCGGTTGCCGGGCTACGACCTCGAGGCGCTGATGGCCGGGACGGCGGAGCGGCGCGGCTGGCTGACGGCCTATGGGCATGACGTCAGCGATCGGCCGACGGACTATGGCTGCACGCCCGATGATCTGGACCGGGTGCTGCGGCTGGCGAAGGCTGCGGGGCTGGAGGTGCGGCCGGTGGCGGCGGCGTGGGACGTGGTGCGGCCGGCGGCCTGAGGTAGACTCCCTGACCCCCCGTCTACAGTGGATCGAGTCTACCGAGTCTACCTGTTCCAGCGCCGCCATGGACGGATCATGACATGGCGGTACGTCAGAATCGGACGGACGCAACCGGTCAGGCGGCTTGCGTCATCTCCGCCGCCTTGCGCCCGTCGGCCCAGCGGATCAGCGCCGCTCGTGGCCAGGCCACGATCCACGAGCGGGCGACGTACTCGCCCTTTTCGATCAGGGCGGCGCGGGTCGGGGAGCTGGTCGCGGCGCGCTGGGTGTGGATGTCGCCCGGGCCCTGATGAACCATGAAGGCGCCGTGCTTCAGCGGATTGAGGCGCAGATAGGCGAGGCGCGGGCTGATGGTCTCCAGCGGCGGGTCGTAGAACCAGCTTGAGCCCAGCATGCCGGCCATGTCGGGGCGGCGCTTGAGGATTTCGGCGGCCGTAGCCCAGGCGCGGTCCCAGCCGGCCTCGTTGAAATCGGACAGTTCGCGGCTTTCGGTATGCACCTCCAGCCACGGCTTCCACGCCTGGGCGGCGGCGTAGGCGGGGACGACCGACCAGCCCCAGCCCTCGCGGGCGTGGCGCAGCACCTGGCCGGGGCCCATGGGCGAGGAGAGGTCGATCATCTGGGTGCGGGCGCCGGGGACGCTGAGGACCAGGGCGATGCGAACGTCCTTGGCCCAGAAGTCGCCGTCGTAGGGATCGGGCGCGGCGGTGAGGAAGTCGGCGAGGCGGCCGATCCATTCCGGATAGAGCTCCATCACCGCCGGGGGCAGGTTGGCGGCGGGGACGCGGGCCGGCATCTCCAGCGCCCACAGGGCGACGAGGGCGCGGCGGTGAGCGTCGGTCAGGGCGGGCCCGAACACGGCTTGCAAGGCCTCTTCGGCGCGGTGGGCCGGCTGGTCGAAATCCCAGTGGGGGGCGGAGGCGGCGGCCGCGTCGGCGGCGGCGTCCTTGAGCGCGTGGAGGCGGGCCCTGTCGTCGGGCGAAACCCGGGCCAGCACGGCCTCGAAGGCGGCGATATGGGCGGGGGTCAGCGTTTCCATACGGCCAACGTACACAACAGCGGTTGGCCGACCGTTAAGGCCGGCGGCCATGAAAAAAGGCGGCGGGCCGAAGCCCGCCGCCTCTGTGTTACGCGGTGTCGACGATCAGTTCGCCGCAGCCGGAGGGGTCGAGCCGTCCGCCGCCGGGGTCGTCTCGGCAGGGGCGGCCGTCGTCTCAGCTTCTTCGGCGTCGCCTTGGGCGGCCTCTTCGGGGTTCAGCACCTTGTCGATGACGTAGATGCCGCCGTTGGCCGCCTCGATCTCGGGCTCGGTGACGGTGGCCGAGGCGATGGTGATCGGGTCACCGGTGCCGTCGATGTTGACCTCCACCCCGCCCGCGGTTGCGATGGGGCCGCGCGCGCCCTCGATCTGGTCGGTCGTCAGCTTGGCCACGAGGACGTGGTAGAGCATCAGGTTGCGCAGCTCCTGGGCGTTGGCCGGGTCCAGCAGACGCGTGCGTTCGGCTTCCGGCATAGCCGCGAAGGCCTCGTCCGTCGGGGCGAAGATGGTGATGCGCGGACCCGTCGCCAGGGTGTCGGTCAACTGGGCCTGGTCGAACGCCTGCAGCAGGGTCGTGAAGCGGCCGTGCATCTTCAGCACCTCGATCACGTTCTCGGCCGAGACGGGCGTCTGGGCCGGTGCGGCCTGGGCGGGCGTGGTCTGGGCGGGAGCGGTCTGGGCGACGGCGGCCGGAGCGACGAGCAGAGTCGTCGTGGCGGCCGCGGCGAGAAGTTTGATACGAAGCATGAGTATCCCCTTTGTTCTTCAAGAGACCGCGAGGCAAAGCGGGTTGCGGTCGTGATGATGAAAACCGGCACGGTCAAACCAGAGCCGGCGTCTGAGTTCCATATTGGCGTCGGCTTGCGGCGAAACATCCCGCATCTCGAGGTCATCTCAAGGCGATTGCGGGATGAGCTGCACAATATCGACGATATGCCGCCATAAACCTTGGCGCGGGCGAAACTAACCCAGATTCGTCGGCACGATCCACCAGTCGGGGTGATTTTCAGCCAGGAGCCGGCCGGCGAGGACGGCCTCGGCCTGGGTTTCGCACAGGACGAAGACCGTGGCGCCGGACCCGGACATACGCGCCTGACGCGCGCCGGGCAGGGTCCCGGCGGCGGCGAGCGCCGCGGCGATGGCGGGCGTCCGGCTCGCGGCGGGGGGCTGCAGGTCGTTCCTCTGGTCGGCCAGCCAGTCGATCACCGCGCCGACATCCCAGGACGGGGGCGGCGGCGGCAGGTCGGCGGCGCGGGCCGGGCCGGCGTCGTAGGCGCGATAGACCTCGCCCGTCGGCGACGGGACGCCCGGGTTGATCAGCAGGGCCGGAAGCGGCGGCAGTCGGGGCTCGGGCGTCAGCCGGTCGCCGCGGCCCTGCGCCCAGGCGGTGCGGGCGTGCAGGCACATGGGGCCGTCGGCGCCGATGGTCCCGGCGATATCGGCGAGGGTCGCGTCGTCGAGATCCAGCCCGAGGGCGTCGCGCGCCAGCCGCAGCGCCGCCCCCGCGTCGGACGACCCGCCGCCCAGGCCGGCCGCGATGGGCAAACGCTTGTCGAGAGTCACGGCCAGACGCGGCTCGCCGATCCCGGCGACCTCGCCCAGGGCGCGCAGGGCCCGCAGGATCAGGTTGTCGCCCGCCCCTTCCAGCCCGGCCGCGAACGGGCCCCCGACCGTCAGCGACAGACGGTCGGATGGCGCGACGGCGACGCGGTCGCCGATGTCGGCGAAGGCGACCAGACTGGCCAGCGGATGGTAGCCGGCGTCGTCAACGGGTCCGACGTGGAGGAACAGGTTGACCTTGGCCGGGGCGAGGGCCGAGCGGGCGGCCATACCTCAGGGCTGGCCGCCGGACAGGGCCGGGGCGGAGAGGCCGTCGGCCAGCTTCTGCTCGACCTCGGCGCGGCGCTCGGGCTCGGGCTCGAGGGTCAGCACCCGGTTCCACTGCCAGCTTGCCTCGCGTCGGCGGCCGACCTGCCAGTAGGCGTCGCCGAGGTGGTCGTTGATCTCGGCGTTGGCGGGCTGTTTGGCCACGGCCTGCTCGAGCGTCTCGACGGCGATTTCATACTGGCCGCGACGGTAGTGGGCCCAGCCGAGCGAGTCCTGGATGTTGGCGTTGCGCGGATCGGCGGCGAAGGCGCGGGCGATCATCTCGGCGCCCTGCTCCACGCGGCGCCCGCTGTCGACCCACAGATAGCCGAGATGGTTGAGGAGCACGGGATTGTCGGGGGCCATCTGCAGCGCGGTCCAGAGTTCCGCCTCGGCCGCCTCGATCCGCCCCAGCCGCTCAAGCGTGCGGCCGCGATCGAAGCGGACATCCGCCGACTGGTCGGCCGTGTTCACCGTCGGACGGTTGAGGATTTCGAGCGCCTCCTCGTAGCGTCCGAGGTTGAAATACTGGTTGGCCAGCATGCGCGAGACGACGATCTGGTCCGGCGCGGCGGCGTCGGCGCGGATGAAGGCTTCCAGCGCCTCGTCCTGGCGGTCCTCTTCGGCGAGGCTGGAACCGAGGCCGAGCTGGGCGCTGGCGTAGACGATCGGATTGGCTGGGCCGACCCGGACGTAGGCGGCGCGGGCGGCCGCGTCCTGATGCGCCTCATCGAGGGCCTCGGCCAACCTCAGGGTGATGGTGTCATCCGAATGAAGCGCCGCGGCGAAATGCAGATAGATGGCGGACAGCTCGTGGACGTCGACCTGGCTGGTCTCCATGGCCGCGAAAGCCAGGGCGTCGGAGGCGATCTGGCGAAGGGTCGGCGCCGCCGGCGCGCGCCCTCCGCTGCGCATGCGACGGCCGGCGACGAGGGCGCGGGGATCCGGGGCGTCTCCGGCCAGCGCCGCCGTATATACCGCCAGAGCCTCGTTGCGCCGCCCCCGCCGTTCGAGGAAGGCTCCATAGTGGACGCGGAACAGCCGGGCGCCGTCCGGAATCGCCAGCAGGGCCTTGAACTCGGCCTCGGCCTCGGCGAAGCGGCGGCGGCTTTCCAGGAGCTGGGCCCGCTGATCGCGCAGGACGAGGCCGGCGGTCTCCGTGGTGGGAGTCTCGACAGGCCGGAGCGCCGTATCCCAGTCGCCTCCCGCGGCGGCGATCGCCGGCAGAAGATAGGTCGTCACCGGCCCGTAGGGATCGGGGAAAGGGTCTCCGCGCATCGCCGCCAAGGCGGCCGCGCCGTCACCGTTTCGCAGGGTCTGGACCACCGTGGCGAGGCGCCCGGCCCCGGCGAACAGGGGATTGTCGGCGACGAACGGCGCCAGCCGCACCACGGCGTCGATATCGCCGGAGAACAGGCTGGCGAGGAAGGCTTCGCCGCCCAGCTGCGGCTGTTCCGGGGTCAGGGACTGGCTGCGAGCCAGCAGTTCGGCGCCCCTCGCCTGTTCGCCCCTGAGGCTTGCGACGCGGCCGGACAGATAGAGGCCGTAGGCCGACTGTCCGTCGGCGGCGAAGGGCGCGGGAGCCCAGACTTCGGGGATCGGCGGCGCGACCGGCTCGGCGACGGGGGCCGGATCGTCGGTCGGAACCACGGCCGGCGGCCTGAGATCTTCGGGCCCGATGTCGTCGCCCGGCAACGGAACGACCACCGGGGCGCCGTCCCGCAGCGGCGGGTCGATGATGATGACGGGCGCATCCTGGGCCGCGGCGGGCGCAGCGATGGCCAGCAGGGCGCAACCGGACAGGAGCAGGCGAAGGGGGTTAAGGCGCATGGCCGGACCCTTCCCGGATTATGCGGCGTCGGCAAGGCCTCTCGCCTGCAGGGCCGTCACATATTCGGGTAGTTGGGGCCGCCGCCGCCCTCGGGCGTGGTCCAGACGATGTTCTGCGACGGATCCTTGATGTCGCAGGTTTTGCAGTGGACGCAGTTCTGGGCGTTGATGACGAAGCGCGGATCGGTCTTCGCCGCCTCGTCGCCATAGACCACCTCGTAGACCCCGGCGGGGCAGTAGAGGCGCGCCGGCTCGCCATACTCCGGCAGGTTGACCCGGATCGGGATGGATGGGTCGAGCAGCTTGAGGTGGGCCGGCTGCTCCTCGGCGTGGTTGGTGTTCGAGATGAACACCGACGACAGCTTGTCGAAGGAGAGCCTTCCGTCCGGCTTCGGATAGGCGATCGCCTTGTGTTTGGAGGCCCGTTCGGTCGCAGCGGCGTCGGTCTTCCTGTGCTTCAGCGTCCCGAACAGGGAGAGACCGCCGAACAGGGTCTGGAACCACATATCGAACAGGCCGAGCGCGCCGCCCAGCGAGGTGCCGAAACGGGTCAGCAGCGGCTTTGCATTACGGACGCGCTTGAGCTCCTGGTAGACCCAGCTGTTCTCATAGGCGGTCTGGTATTCGACCAGTTGATCCCCTGCCCGTCCAGCCATGACGGCGTCATAGGCGCAGTCGGCGGCGAGCATGCCGGTCTTCATGGCGTTGTGGCTGCCCTTGATGCGCGGCACGTTGACGAAGCCAGCCGAGCAGCCGATCAGCGCCCCACCAGGGAACGACAGCTTCGGCACCGACTGGAAGCCGCCCTCAGTGATGGCGCGGGCGCCGTAGGAGATGCGCGTGCCGCCCTCCAGATGTTCGGCGATCGAGGGGTGGTGCTTGAAGCGCTGGAACTCGTCGAACGGCGACAGGAACGGGTTCTTGTAATTCAGATGCACGACGTAGCCGATG
>DASRXE010000115.1:0-3186 GCA_035654315.1 Brevundimonas sp. | reverse complement strand
GGGACCCAGCGGCGCCGAAGGCGATCTGTTCAGGCAGGCTGTCGTGAACAGCGGCGCTCCCGACACCTTCGCGCTCGCGCGCGCCGCTGGGTCCCCCGGTCTGCGCGGCTGCGCCGCTTGCCGGAGGATGACGAAAGCGGGGGGGCGCGCGAACTCAGTCAGCCGTGCGGTTCCCGACAGGCCTCGTCAGCTCGAGGTCTGGAGGCAGTTGTTGGCGGTGTAGAGGCCGTTGAGGGAGCGCCAGCGGTTCTCATCCGCCTCGCGGCGCTGACGCGCCGGGGCGTTGAGGGCGTCGACGCCCAGCTAGGCCGGCTTGCGGAAGCGCAGCATGAACTGACTGGTCTTGCCGCGGATCGACGGGTCGAAAACGCTGGCGGTCAGGGGGTCGGCGGCCTCGGCGAGACGGTCGCTTTCGGCGTCGAGAACGAAGCCGGCGGCCGTCACCTCGCGCTTGACCGCCTCGATGTCGATGCGGTGCAGGGTGTCGGCGGCGGCGAGGTCGGAGCCGGCGGCGGCGTGGTGGTCGATGATGACGTAGAGACCGCCGGGCCTGAGGGCCCGGAAGGCGGCCTCGTTGACCTTCGCGGCGGTGTCGGTGGGGAACGGCGCGAGATGCAGGTCGTGGTAGTTCTGGGCCGTGAAGATCAGGTCGAGCCCGGAGGGAAACTCGGGAGCCCCGATCGGCGAGCGGATGGCGTCGACATTCGGCAGGGCGTCGACGGCGGTCAGGCTCTCGCCGTAGCTGGCCTGGAAGCCGATGAATTCGGCCGGCTGCCAGGCGGTGACGCGGCCTTCGGCCCCCACCGCGGCGGAGAAGATGCGGGTGAAATAGCCGCCGCCAATGATCATGTCGGCGATCTTCTGACCCGGCGCGACCTGGGCGAAGGCGAGCGTCTCCGCCGTATGGCGGGCCGCGTCGCGTGCGCGGTCCTCAGCCGGGCGGATCGGATCGGCCAGCGCCGCCGCGTATGACGAGGGTTCCTGAACCGGCGCCGTGGCCGGGGCGAAGGCGGCGGTCGAAGCGGCCACCAGGGCCGCGGCGGCGACAAGCAGGGAACGACGCATCACACTTCTCCTGTCATGGGCGGGCTCAGCCCGGCTTGCGGAAGCGATAGACGAATTGGTCGGTACGGCCGCGGATGGCCTCGTCGAAGACATTGATGGTGCGGGCATCGGCCGGGTTCACGAGGGCCGTCGATTCGCCGTCGAAGATGAAGCCGGCGACCTCGACCTCGGCGCGCAGCGAGGCGCCCTCGATGCGGTGCAGGGTCTGGACCTCGGTGTGGCCCGTGCCGGGGCGGCCGGCGTGGTCGACGACGATGAAATAGCCGCCGGGCTTCAGGGCGTTGAAGATGGCGCGGTTCATCGTCGCCACGTCGGTGTTGAAGGCCGGGATATGGAAGTCGTGGTATTCCTGGCTCATCCAGACCACGTCGAGCGGCTCGGGGAAGCTCATGGCGTCAAGGTCGCCATTGATGCGAACCACATTGGGCCAGGCGGCCACCAGGGCGTCGGCGCGGGGGTTCTCCCGCTCGGCGGTGCGGTTGGGCACGAAGGCGTAGACCTTGCCGCTGTCGCCAACGACGCGGGCGAACAGGCGCGTGAAATAGCCGGCCCCGGGGCGGATGTCGGCGACGCGGTCGCCGGGTTCGATCATGGCGAAGGCGAGCATGGCGGCCGGGTGGCGGAACGGGTCGCGGGCGACCTCGTCGGCGGGGCGCAGGGGGTCGGCGACGGCGCCGGCGTGGAGCTCGGCAAGTTGCGGGGTCTGGGCCATGGCGGCCGGCGCCGACAGGGCGAAGGCGGCGGCGAGGATCGCGAGAACGGGCGGCCTGGGCATGATCGTCTCCTGAACCAGCGGCGACAGCCAAGCTCCGGTTTCGGGCGGATGGCAAGAGCCAATCCTTCTCCCCTCGGGGGAGAAGGTGTCAGGTGGAGCCTGACGGATGAGGGGGCTGTCGGGAGAGATCGGCTGGCGAAGGGCTCGCGTCCGGCATCCCCCTCATCCGAGCCGCTCCGCGGCCCACCTTCTCCCCCGGAGGGGAGAAGGAAATCAGAGCGGGCGCCACTCCTCCGCTTCGGGCAGCCGGGCGAACAGCTCGTCGAGAGCGTCGTCGGACACGCCGGACAGGTCGGCCGGCGACCACCTGGGGGTGTTGTCCTTGTCGACGATGACGGCGCGGACGCCCTCCTGGAAGTCGTGGGTGCGGACGACGCGGCCGCCGAGGCGGTACTCCATCGCCATGTTGTCGGCGAAGCTGTCGAACGCCGCTCCGGTGCGGAGCTGGCGCAGGGTGACCTTGAGCGACTGGGGCGACTTGGTCTTCAGCGTGGCCAGCTGGGCCAGCGCCCACTCCGAACCGTCGGCCTCGAGGGCGGCGAAGATCTCCTCGACGGTGTCGAAGGCGAACAGGCGCTCGATGGCGGGCAAGCAGGGCTCGATCGGGGGCTCGCCGGCGTCGGTCTCGAGGCCGTCGGCGACGTCGATCGGATGGGCCGGATCGGCGGCGAGGATGGCGTGGAAAGCCTCCAGCGCATCGGACGGCAGATAGTGGGTGTGGATGCCCAGGAAGACGGTGTCGGCGGCCTTGAGCCGGGCCCCGGTCAGGGCCAGCCAGACGCCGGTCTGGCCCGGCAGGCGCGGCAGGAACCAGCCGCCGCCGACGTCGGGGAACAGGCCGATGCCGGTCTCGGGCATGGCGTAGGTGGTGCGTTCGGTAGCGATGCGGACGTCGGCCGGCTCGGAGATGCCGACGCCGCCGCCCATGACGATGCCGTCGACGAGGGCGGTGACCGGCTTGGGATAGTCGAACAGCAGGTGGTTGAGCTTGTATTCGGTGTCGAAGAAGGCCTTGGCCTCCGAGGCGTCCCCTGCCCCGCTCTCGGCGATCATGCGGATGTCGCCGCCCGCGCAGAAGCCGCGTTCGCCGGCGTGGTCGATGAGGATGGAGTGGACCGCGTCGTCGTCACGCCACGTCAGCAGCGCCTCGATCATGGCGTCGCACATGGCCCGGTTCAGGGCATGCAGCGCCTTGGGGCGGTTAAGGGTCAGGCGGCCGAGGCCGGACTGGACGCGGGCGAGGACTTCGGGTTCGGGGGTCATGGTCTCGCTCACTGCCGCATCATCTCCCGCGCCGTGATCACGCGCATGATCTCGTTGGTGCCCTCGAGGATGCGGTGGACGCG
>DASRXE010000114.1:0-8475 GCA_035654315.1 Brevundimonas sp. | reverse complement strand
AGCCGGCCGTAGGCGCCCGGGTCGCGGGCCTCGAAGCCGATGACGCGAACGCCTTCGCTCGCGGCGAACACGGGCTCGATATCGGCGGCCCGCAGCAGGGGAACGTCGCCGTAGGTGATGACCACCTGGCCGACGAAATCGCCCAGCACGGCCTCGGCGGCGCGGACGGCGTGGCCGGTGCCGAGCGGCGGGTCCTGCACGGCGATGGCGTCCTCGCCGAGTCGCTTGACCACGTGGTCGCGGACCTCGGGCGAATGGGCGCCGACCACCACGACGATGCGCTCGCAGCCCAAGGCCTCGGCGGCGTCGATGGCGTGGTCCAGCATGGCCCGGCCGCCGACCGGGTGCAGCACCTTGGGCAGGGGCGACTTCATCCGCGTGCCCTGGCCTGCGGCGAGGATGATGGCGGCTCTGGGATGGGGCGTGCTGGTCATGAATCGGTCCGGCGGCTAGGCGTTGCCCGGGTCTAGCCCATCGGGGCGGCGGACGGGAGTGGACGATGGCGGTCAGGATGAACCTAGCGGATCTTGAGGGCTGGACCCTCGCCTTCGACCTGGACGGGACGCTGGTCGAGACGGCGCCGGACATCGTCGGGACACTGAACCGGCTGTTGGCCCAGTACGACCTGCCGGTGCTGCCGCTGGAGATCGCGCGCAACTACATCGGCCATGGGGCGGTGGCGCTGCTCAAACAGGGTTTCGAGGCGGCGGGCATGGCGTGGGACGAGGCCGCCTCCCCGGCTCTGCTGGAGGCCTTCCTGATCGACTATATGGAGCATGTCGCCGACGAGAGCACCGCCTATCCCGGGGCGATCGAGGCGCTGGACGGACTGGCGGCGCGGGGCGCGATCCTGTGCGTGGCGACCAACAAGCCGACCGACCTGGCCGTGGCCCTGTTCCGCGCCATCGGGCTGGAGGACCGGTTCGCCTCGATCTGCGGACCGCAATCGGTGTCGGCGCGCAAGCCGGACGCGGCCCATATCCGCGAGGCGGTGCTGCAGGCCGGCGGCGATCCGGCGCGGACGATCATGGTCGGCGACAGCATCACCGATCTGGACGCGGCGCGGGCGACGGGCGTGCCCTGCATCCTGACGACGTTCGGCTACACCCTGACGCCGGCGGCGGAAATGGGCGCCGACGCGCTGATCGAGTATTTCGACGCCCTGCCGGCGGCGGTGGAGCGGCTGGTCGAAGCTCAGCCGTTGCGGCGGGCGTCGAAGGCCTGACGGGCGATTTCGATGCGGTCGAGGTGGGCCTCGGCCCAGGTCCAGACGCCGCAGAAGGCCTCCGACAGGCTGTGGCCCATGTCGGTGAGGCGGTATTCGACCTTCGGCGGGATCACCGGGTGGACGGTGCGGACGACGAGGCCGTCGCGCTCCATCTGGCGCAAGGTCTGGGTCAGCATCTTCTGGCTGACGCCGCCAGCGAGCTGACCGATGCGGGTGAAGCGGAGCTCGCCGTGCTCCTCCAGCACCTCGAGCACGATCATGGTCCATTTGTCGGCGACGCGGCCGATGACCTCGTTGACGAGGGCCTCGACGCGGGGGTCGAGAGGCGCAGGGTGCGAACTTCTTTCGGCCTGGGGAGCAGCGTCAGCCATAACTCTCGTTCGGGTAACTACAGCACGTTCGGGTGCCTACTTTCTGATCGTAAGTGTCAGCTATAGATGATCGCCCATCGGAAATTCAACCGATGGAGAAAAGACATGGACACCCGCAACGACACCATCCTGATCACCGGCGGCGGCTCGGGCATCGGCAAGGCCATGGCCGAGGCGCTGCATGCGCGCGGGGCGAAGGTGATCATCGCCGGCCGCCGCCGCGAGCCGCTGGAGGCGGTCGCCGCCGCCAACCCGGGCATGGCCTTCGAGACCCTGGACGTGGCCGACGCGGCCGACGTGGAGACGTTCGCCGCCCGTGTGGTCGAGGCCCATCCGGACCTCAACGTGGTCATCAACAACGCCGGGATCATGGTGGTTGAGCACGGCATCGACCTGGCCATCGCCGAACAGACGGTGGCCATCAACCTGCTGGGGCCGATCCGGCTGACGGCGGCGCTGCTGCCTCATCTGACGCGGCAGGCCTCGGCGACGGTGGTGACTGTCTCGTCAGGCCTGGCCTTCGTTCCGCTGGCGGCGACGCCGACCTATTCGGCGACCAAGGCGGCCATCCATTCGTGGAGTCAGTCGTTGCGCCACCAGCTGAAAGACACCTCGGTGGCGGTGATCGAATGGGCCCCGCCGGCGGTGGCGACGGACCTCATGCCGGGGCACGCCGAGAACCCCAGCTCCATGCCTCTGGCCGAGTTCACCGCCGAAAGCCTGGCGCTGTTCGAGGCGGGCGGGACCGACGAGATTCTGGTGGAGCGGGTCAAATTCCTGAGCGGAGCCGAGGCGCGGGGCGAATACGACTCCGTCTTCCAGGCGTTGAACGGGCGCCGCTGACCGGAAACCGCGCCCGGATCGCAGCCGTGACGGTTGCAGTTCGGGCGCGGAACCACATCTGAGCGGGCCCTTTCTCTTCCCGGCCGTTCCATGCTCCGTCGCTTCTTCGCCATTCCTCTCTGGCAGCGCACCGCCGCCGGCTTCGCGCTCGGCATCCTCGCCGGCCTGATCCTGCGCGAGCAGGCCGTGGTCTGGCTGCAGCCGATCGGCGACGTCTATCTGAACCTGATCCGGATGGTGGTGGCGCCGCTGGTGCTATTCACCATCGCCAGCTCGATCGCCAAGCTGGGCGAAGGCGTCGGCGCGGTGCGGCTGGGAGTGCGGACTCTGGTCTGGTTCGCCGTCACCTCCCTGCTGGCGGTGCTGGTCGGCTTCGCCTTCGGCCATTTGATCAACCCGGGCCTCGGTCTGGAGAACCTGCCGCTGGGCGAGGTGCGCGAGCGCGAGATCCCGACGCCGCTGGACGTGCTGATCGGCATCGTCCCGACCAATCCGTTTGCCGCCCTGAGCGAAGGCAAGGTGCTGCAGATCCTGTTCTTCTCGGCCCTGGTCGGCGGGGCGCTGGTGGCGCTGGGCGACCGGGCGCAGGGCGTGCGGCGGCTGGTCGACGAGGGCGCTGCGGTGATCTTCCGCATCACCCGCTGGGTCATCCAGCTTACGCCGTTCGGGGTGTTCGGCCTGATCGGCTCGGTCGTCGGCGGCTACGGCTGGGAGGCGCTGCTGCCGCTCGGCAAGTTCATCTTCGCCATCTATGCGGCCTGCCTGTTCCACATCCTGATCGTCTATTCGGGCCTGCTGAAGCTGCACGGGCTGAAGGTGCGCAGCTTCTTCCGCGGCGCCTTCGCGGCGCAGCAGACGGCCTTCGCCACCTCGTCGTCGCTGGGCACCCTGCCGATCACCCTGCGCCAGACGGTCGAGCGGCTGGGCGTGCCCCAGGCCTACGCCGCCTTCGCGGTGCCGCTGGGCGCCAACGTCAAGATGGACGGCTGCGGGGCGATCTATCCGTCCATCGCAGCCATCTTCATCGCCCAGTATTTCGGCATCGACCTGACCCTGACCCAGTATGTGCTGATCGGGCTGACGGCCGTGCTGGGGTCGCTCGGAACGGCGGGCGTGCCTGGCACCTCCATCGTCATGCTGACCCTGACCCTGTCGACCGCCGGCCTGCCGCTGGAGGGGATCGGCTACATCATCGCCATCGACCGGATCATCGACATGATGCGCACGGCGACCAATGTCACGGGACAGATGCTGGTCCCGGTGCTGGTCGCGAAAGAGGAAGGCATTCTCGACGAGGGCATCTACGACGGCCACGTCGCCTGGCTGCCGGGCGACCCCGACGCGGAGACTCCGGAAACGGTACGGGCGGCGGGCATCTGACGGCTTGCCAGCCCCGAACGGCCGGGCTATGTCGCCGCCTCCGCAATTGATGGATGCGTAGCTCAGCGGGAGAGCACCTCGTTCACACCGAGGGGGTCACAGGTTCAATCCCTGTCGCATCCACCATTTCGCCGTTTTTTCTTCCTACAGGCCGCCGTCCGCCGCTCTCCGCGCCGACCGTTCGCGCGCTGATCGTGCTATTGGACCAAGCCATGCCCTTCCCCGCCAGTCATCCCGCGCTCGACCGCGCGCTTTCCGCCCGTGGCTACGCCGAGCCCACGCCCGTGCAGGCCGCCGTGCTCGACGCCGAACAGGGCCGCGACCTGCTGGTCTCGGCCCAGACCGGCTCGGGCAAGACGGTGGCTTTCGGGCTGGCGCTGGCCCCCACCCTGCTGGGCGAGGCGGAGAAATTCGCCGAGTTCGGCGCGCCGGTGGCGCTGGTCATCGCCCCGACCCGCGAACTGGCCCTGCAGGTTTCGAACGAGCTGCAGTGGCTGTACGCCCAGACCGGGGCGCGCATCGTCTCGTGCGTCGGCGGCATGGACCCGAAGGTCGAGCGCCGGGCGCTTGAGCGCGGCTGCCACATCGTTGTCGGCACCCCCGGCCGCCTGCGCGACCACGTCGAGCGCGGCTCGCTGGACCTGTCGACTCTGCAGGCCGTCGTGCTGGATGAAGCCGACGAGATGCTGGACATGGGGTTCCAGGAGGACCTGACCTTCATCCTCGACGCCGCCCCGGCCGAGCGCCGGACGCTGCTATTCTCGGCCACGCTCGCGCGCGACACCGTGCAGCTGGCCAAGACCTACCAGCGCGACGCCATCCGCATCGACACCACGGCCTCGAACGCGCCGCACGGCGACATCGAGTACAAGGCGATCCGGGTGGCGCCGAACGAGGTCGAACTCGCGGTCGTCAATGTGCTGCGCTATTTCGAGGCGCCCGGGGCGCTGGTGTTCGCCAATACGCGCGAGCGGGTGAAGCACCTGACCGCGAGCCTGCGCGAGCGCGGCTTTTCGGTCGTCGGCCTGTCGGGGGAGTTGACCCAGAGCCAGCGCTCCGAGGCGCTGCAGGCGCTGCGTGACGGCCATGCGCGGGTGTGCGTGGCCACCGACGTGGCGGCGCGCGGACTGGACCTGCCCGACCTGGGGCTGGTCATCCATGCCGAGATCCCGGTCAACAAGGCCGGGCTGCTGCACCGTTCGGGCCGCACCGGCCGGGCCGGCAAGAAGGGCGTCTCCGTCCTGCTGGTCAGCTATACGCGCCGGCGCAAGGTCGAATTGATGCTGCAGTCGGCCTCGATCAACGCCGAATGGTCGGGCCCGCCGTCGGCCGAGATGATCGTCGCCAATGACCGCAAGCGGATGCTGGCCGATCCGGTGCTGACCGCGCCGGTCGAGGACGAGGACACCCTGGCCCTCGGCAAACAGCTGCTCGAGAAGAGCACGCCCGAACAGGTCGCCGCCGCCCTGATCCGCCTGTACCAGCAGAAGCTGCCGGCGCCGGAAGACGTCTATGACGACGAGCGGATGAAGCGCCAGCAGGCGACCGGCAAGAACGACAAAGGCCAGCCGGACGTGCCCTATACGGATTTCGCGCGGGGCGGCGACATGGCCTGGTTCCGCATCAACATCGGCCGCGACAAGAACGCCGACCCGAAATGGCTTATGCCGACCATCTGCCGTCTGGGTCATGTGACCAAGCGGGACATCGGCTCGATCAAGATCTTTGAACGCGAGACCAAGTTCGAAATCACTGAGGAGATGAAGGCGAAATTCGAGGCCGCCATCGCCCAGGGACTGGAAGACGGCGTCAAGATCGAGCCTGCCGTCAAGCCGGGTCCGTCGGAGAGGCCGGTCAGCCGCTGGGACAAGAAGCCCGGCGCCGGCGGCGACCGTCCGGACAAGAAGCCGTGGAAGGCCCGCGAGGAAGGCGGCGACAAGCCGGCCTGGAAGCCGCGCGAGGATCGTCCGCAGGGCGAGAAGAAGCCCTGGCTCAAGCGCGATGACGGCGACAAGCCTGCGTGGAAGGCCCGCGAGGATCGGCCCGCCGGCGAGAAGAAACCATGGGTGAAGCGAGACGACGCCGCCGCTGCCGCCGCCGAAGGCAAGAAGCCCTGGGTCAAGCGCACGCCTGCCGATCCGACCCCTCCGGGCAAGAAGCCGTGGGTGAAGAAGCCGGCCGCCGAGGGCAAGACGCCGTGGGTTCCGCGCTCGGACGCCGAGGCCGCCCCCGCCGCCGCGGGCGACAAGCCGTGGAAGGGCAAGCCCAAGGGCGGCGACCGTCCGTGGGCTCCGAAGGACGCGCGCGGCAAGCCGCCGGCGAAGCCCTACAAGGGCAAGACCCCGCGCTGAGCCGACGTTTCGCCCCCTGAATCGGGGCGCCCGCGACCGAGACATTCCGGCCTCGACAAGCAAGACATCGCCGGTGAGACAACCGCGACAATTCCGGGACATCGTCGACAAGGTCGACATCGCTCGCGCGGCGGCGGTTTCCCCGCCGCCGCAGCAGGATTGCGCGTGATCTGTAACCGTTTACGGTAGCCCCCAAGCAAGAAGCGGCGGGCAGGGAAAGATGGCGGACGTCCGGCTGACCGGAGTGACCAAACGCTTCGGCGCGACCGAGGTGCTGAAGGGCGTCGACCTGGAGATCGCAGACGGCGAGTTCGTAGTCTTCGTCGGCCCGTCCGGCTGCGGCAAGTCGACCCTGCTGCGCACCATCGCCGGGCTGGAAGAAGCGGACGGCGGGGCGATCGCCATCGGCGGACGAGCGGTCGACGACCTGTCGCCCTCGGACCGGGGCATCGCCATGGTGTTCCAGTCCTACGCCCTGTACCCCCACATGAACGTCTATGAAAACATGGCGTTCGGTCTGACACTTGCGAAAGTGGACAAGGCCGAGATCGACCGGCGCGTGCGCGGCGCAGCCGAGACCCTCAACATCACCGACTATCTGGACCGCAAGCCCAAGGCGTTGTCGGGCGGGCAGCGGCAGCGGGTGGCCATCGGCCGGGCCATCGTGCGCGAACCGCAGGTCTTTCTGTTCGACGAGCCGCTGTCCAACCTCGACGCCGCCCTGCGCGTGCGGATGCGCTACGAGTTCGCCAGCCTGCACGAGCGGCTGAAGACGACGATGATCTATGTCACCCACGATCAGGTAGAGGCGATGACTCTCGCCGACCGGATCGTGGTGCTGAACGGCGGCGTCATCGAACAGGTCGGCAAGCCGATGGAGCTGTACGAGCGGCCGCGAAACCTGTTCGTGGCCGAGTTCATCGGCAGCCCCAAGATGAACCTGCTGGCGGCGGAGGTCGTCACGGCCTCGGCGCGGGGCGCGACGGTGCGCACGGCGACGGGCGAGAGCGTCAAGGTCGATGTCGACGCCTCCCGCGCGGCGCCGGGAGACGCCGTGACGCTGGGCGTACGACCGGAGCACCTGACGGTGTCCGGCCGGGGAGACTCCATCATGGCGGCCGTGACCTTCGTGGAGACCCTCGGTCACGCCACCTACGCCTATCTGACCGCCGGCGAGGCGGCTGTGACGGTGCTGCTGCCCGGCGACATGCGGCCCGCCGTCGGAGAGGTGTTGAAGCTGCGGGCGCCGGCCGGTCAGGCGCATCTGTTCGACAGCGGCGGCGAGGCGTTCGCCCGGCTCTGACGCGGCGGTTGTTGCATCGCACAACGGGCTGGTCCTAGATGGGCCATGCCCGCCCCCGCCACGCTGACGGTCGACCTCGACGCGCTCGCCGCCAACTACCGCACGCTTGAGGCGGTCGGCGGCGCACCGGTGCACCCGGCGGTCAAGGCCGACGCCTACGGACTGGGAGCCGCAGCCTGCGCCGCCCGGCTGCTGACCGAGGGGGCCCGGACCTTTTTCGTGGCGCGAGCCACCGAGGGCGAACAGCTTCGCGCCGCGCTCGGTCCAGCGCCGGCGATCTACGTGCTGGACGGATGCCTGGCGGGAAGAGCGCCGCGCCTGCGGGCGGCGGACCTGCGCCCGGTCCTCAACACCGAAGCCCAGCTGGTTGAATGGCGGACGGCCGGCGGCGGGGCCTGCGGCGTGCAGATCGACACCGGCATGAACCGGCTGGGATTTCGCCCTGAGGCGGCGCCGGAGCCGTTCGAGGGTCTGGACCTGGTGCTGAGCCATCTCGCCTGCGCCGACGATCCGTCTGAACCGATGAACCGGCGCCAGAGGGACGCCTTCGCGGTCGCGGCGGAGCGCTATCCAGGCGCGCTCCGGTCCTTCGCCAATTCGGGCGGGATCTTCCTGGGCCCCGACTACGCCTTCGACGCCACCCGGCCCGGCATCTGCCTGTACGGCGGCGGGCCGGAAGGACGCCCGGATGACCGTATCCGGCCGGTCGCGACCCTGTCGGCGGCGGTGCTGCAGGTGCGGGACATCCCGGCGGGCGAAAGCGTCGGCTATTCACGCGGATTCGTCGCCGACGAGTCGCGCCGGATCGCCACGATCGCGGCCGGATACGCGGACGGCGTGCTGCGCAGCTACAGCCCGGCGGGCCGGGTCTGGATCGCGGGCGCGCTGCGGCCGATCGTGGGACGGGTATCGATGGACGTCTGCGCCGTCGACGTCACAGGGTTGGAGGTCGCGGTCGGAGACACGGCCGAACTGTTTGGGCCGAACCGAATGGTTGAT
>DASRXE010000113.1:0-5066 GCA_035654315.1 Brevundimonas sp. | reverse complement strand
CTTGTCGACGCCCGGGTTGGCGATGACGTTCATGCGCAGCCGGGCGGGAATGGTCGTGTACTCCTGGTTCTTCATCAGGTGCAGCGACCGGTAGTAGATGTTGTTCATGCCCATGATGGCGGCGGCGGACTTGGCCGCGTTCAGCGCTTCGGGCGACAGCACGGCGGCAGCCTGGGCCTCGATCGCCTTCACCACCGGCGCGACGCCGATGGCGTGCGCCGAGGCGAGGAAGCAGCCCCATTTCTGCTGATCGTTGAGCACCGTCTCGCCGGCCAGCGAACCGAGGTTCAGGGAGATGTCCTTGGCGTAGGCCGGGATGAGGTCGCGCAGGGCGTCGATCGACATTTGTCAGGTTCCCTTCGGGAAGCGGCTACCGCTCGCGACGCGTCGCTCGCTGCTTCAGCCGCATTGGGTCATGGGAGGGGGCGTGACCGCGCTCAAGTCGCGAGGCTCCGCGAGCCGAGCATAGCGCCCAAAAACAAGCGAGCGTGGAAGGCGGCGATACAAACGGCGCCGCCTCCCGTCACTCAGGACGCCGCCTTACGCAGCGAGCGTCTCGCCGCCGACCGGGCGGTTGCAGGCGCACAGCTCGTCGGTCTGCAGCGCGTCGACGACGCGCAGCGTGTCCGCCGGCGCGCGGCCGACGTTCAGGTTGGTGACGTAGACGTGCTGCACGACGTTGTGCGGGTCGACCACGAAGGTGGCGCGCAGGGCGACGCCCTCTTCCTCGTCGAGAACGCCGAGGGCCCGGGCCAGCTTGCCGCCGTTGTCGGCGAACTGCCAGATCGGCAGCTTCGACAGGTCGGCGTGGTCGCGCCGCCAGGCCAGCTTGACGAACTCGTTGTCGGTCGAGCCGCCGAGCACCACGGTGTCACGATCGTCGAAATCCTTCGCCAGCGAGGCGAATTCGGCGATCTCGGTCGGGCACACGAAGGTGAAGTCCTTCGGATAGAAGAAGATGACCTTCCACTTGCCCTCGAAGCTGTCCTGGGTGATCGGCTCGAAGGCCGAGACGCCGTTCTCTTCGTGGACGTTGAAGCCCGGCTTCACGCCCGTGATTTTGAATTCCGGCAGTTTTTGACCGACGCCGAGCATGTGCACTTCTCCTGGGGTTCTGGGATACGGAAAATCGGAGCGCCGGAGGAGCGGCGCCGCGGGTGGGGAATTGAGCCCGGCGGACCACAAAGTCAATCATTGGTCACGGATTTTACGATCAATAATATCTATTGTGGCGATAGGCCGCCGGGCGGCCTGACGAAACCCTACCGGCCCTTGCTGGCCGTGGTTCCCGTTGGCAGGGTCATGGGGAACAAAGGGATCTCCTCATGCGCCGCCTGACCGCCGCACTGCTGACCGCCGCCATCGTCGCGCCGGCCGTCCTGCCGCCCGCCGTGGCCGCCGCCCAGACGCCGCCCGCCACCATCGGCGAGCGCTACATCCCCGCGCCCTGGTGGATGCGCGAGCCGGTGATCGCCTCCATCGGCCAGGTCCGCACCCAGGTTCCGGCCAATCGCGCCGGCTTCAGCGCCAGCTTCCAGTCGATCGACCGCACCGCCGCCGACGCGTCGCGCAAGGCCGCCGACCAGATCCGCGCCCTCAGCCAGGCCCTGGCCGCCTATGGCGTCGAGGTGGTCCGGGTCGAGACCACCGTCGCCACCCGCCCCCTCTACGACCAGTACCGCGACGAGAGCGGCGTCCTGCGCGACAACGCCCGCGCCGACCAGATCGAACGCTACCAGGCCGACGCGACGATCAATGTCACCGTCCGCGACACCCGGGTGCTGGAACGGGTCTATGCGACCGTCGTGGCCTCGCAGCCGACCTCGATCGGCCAGGTCCGGTTCGACCTCGAGCCGGACAATGCGGTGAAGACCTGGCTGCAGGGCGAGGCGGTCAAGGACGCCGCCGCCCGGGCACGCGCCGCGGCCTCGAACGCCGGGGCGACGCTGGGCGGCGTCAAGGTCATCGACCCGACCGGCCGCGCCTGCGAGACCGACGTCCTCGCCGGCTGGCCCGCCTATGGGTCGGGCGGCCTCGCCACCGACGTCGACTTCGAGCCCGCCTTCGTACCATCCCCGCCGCCGCCGCCCGTCGCCCGCGCCCGCGAAGCCGGCGCGCCCAGCGAACAGCAGATCGAGGCGGCGCGGCTGGCGCTGCAGCCGCCGCTGCGCGAACTCTCTGATCAGGCCTGCGTGGTCTACGGCCTGAATTGACGGACGGGTTGACGGGCCGCCGCGGCCGGGCGACCGAAGGGCATGACCCACGCCTTCCAGGCCGATCCCGCCTTCGACGCCGGCTCCGTCGTGGTCGGCGACTGGCCGCTCTGCCAGGTCCGGCTGCAGGACGACGCCCGTTTTCCGTGGCTGATCCTGATCCCGCGCCGCGCCGGCCTGCGCGAGCTTGAGGATTTGGCGGGCGAGGACCGGATCCTGCTGCTGGACGAGATCGTCCGCGCTGGCGAGGCCGTCCGCGGTCTGGGCGAGGCCGGCGACCGAGCCGTCGACAAGCTGAACGTGGCGGCGCTGGGCAATGTCACGGCGCAGCTGCACGTGCATGTGGTCGGGCGCCGTCGCGACGACGGCCTGTGGCCCGACCCGGTCTGGGGACGCGGCGCGGCCCGGCCGTACGGGGCGGCGGCTCTCCAGGCGGCCGTGTCGCGCGTCAGGCTCAGTCGGCCGGGGTGAGGGTCACCGGGCGGGCCTCTCCGCCCACGGTGAGCCGGCCGCTCCAGCCGTTTCGGCTCCGCTCCAGCGTGACCTCGCCGGCGCCTTCCAGTGTCAGGGTTCCCCCGTCGAACACCGCCGCGCCCGAATCCCGGGCGTTGCGCCAGCCGCCCTCGGCCGCGCCCGAGCCCGAATCCATCAGCACCAGATCATAGAGGGTCCGCCCGTCCGCATCGACGAGCCGCCAGCCGCCGTCCATCGGCCCCGCCGTCTGGTCGGCGCGGATCTCGGCGGAGTCCACGCCCTGCTCATAGGCGGCCTGGGCGTCGGTCGGCGTCACCTCATAGGCGCCGTCATAGGCGTCGACGGTGACCGGCGCGGTCAGGGGCGCGCGGTGCGGGGCGGATTCGACATCGCCCTCGGCGATCTCAAGGCCAAAGTCCGGACCGGGCTCAAACGGTCGGATCGCGGGCGCCGTGTAGAGCGCCTGCGTCGACGGATGCGGCGCGGCCTGCGGCGTCAGCAGGCCGGCGATGGCGGCTAGGATGATCCCCGACATGGCGCCAGTCTGCCGCCTTCCGGCCCGTCTGGCAAAGCGGCGCCGCCGCGCCCCGCCAAATCGTGACTGGATGGGGCAAGGGCGACCACCCTTCGTTGACCCCTGCGTCGCCGCTGGACTAAAGCCTGATCACCGATTTCGAGCGGCTGATTTCGCTCAGGTTTCTGAGAACCATTCGCATATGTCGACTTCCCCCTTGCCGGGCGATGCTTCGAACGATCCGGCCGACGATCAGTCGGGCCGTTTCGTGCGCCAGCCCAACGGCCGCGTCCGCCCCCTGTCGCCGCACCTCCAGGTCTGGCGCTGGCACGTCACCATGCTGGGATCCATCCTTCACCGGATCACCGGCGGCGCGCTCGCCGGCGGCGCCGTGCTGATCGTCCTGTGGCTGCTGGCCCTCGCCTTCGGACCGGACGCCTATGCGACCTTCACCGGCTGGATGGGCTCGCCTGTGGGCCTGCTGATCTGGTTCGGCCTGACCCTGTGCCTGGCCTACCACCTCGCCGCCGGCGTCCGGCACCTGATCTGGGACATGGGCGAGGGCCTGACGCCGAAATCCGCCAATGCGCTGGCCACCGGCTCGATCGTCTTCGGCGTGGTTGTCTCGGTCGCCTTCTGGGCCGGACTGTTCATGACCGGGAGGGTCGTGCTTTGAGCCACGGGACCAAAAGCTACATCAAGGGCGTCAAGGTCTCCGAGCGCCACGGCGCCGGCGAATGGGTGCAGGAGCGGCTGTCGTCGCTGATCCTCGTTCCGCTGACCCTGTGGGGCCTGTGGAGCGGCTGGACCCTGTCCGGGGCCGGCTACGACGGCGCCCTGGCCTGGTTCGGCTCTCCGCTCAACGCCATCCTGCTGGCTGTCACCCTGCTGGTCAGCCTGTGGCACATGAACATGGGCCTCAAGGTCATCGTCGACGACTACATCCATCGCCCCGCCTCGCGGAACACCCTGCTCGGCCTGATCGGCCTGCTGTGCGTGATCCTCGCCGCCGCCGGCGTCTTCTTCATTGTGCGACTGGCGCTGGGCTCGGCCCCGCTGCCGGCCGGTTTCGGAGCCTGATCCCATGACCAGTGTTTCCGGCGCTGCTTACGAATTTGTCGATCATGCCTATGACGTCGTCGTCGTCGGCGCGGGCGGCTCCGGCCTGCGCGCCGCCCTCGGCGCGGCCCAGCAAGGCCTGAAGGTCGCCTGCGTCACCAAGGTCTTCCCCACACGAAGCCACACCGTGGCGGCCCAGGGCGGCATCTCCGCCTCGCTCGGCAATATGGGCGAGGATTCGTGGCAGTGGCACATGTACGACACCGTCAAGGGGTCGGACTGGCTGGGCGACCAGGACGCCATCGAATACCTGGTCCGCAACGCGCCCAAGGCGGTGTATGAGCTCGAACACTGGGGCGTGCCGTTCAGCCGCACCGACGAGGGCAAGATCTACCAGCGCGCCTTCGGCGGCATGACCCGCAACTTCGGCGAGGGCCCGGTGCAGCGCACCTGCGCCGCCGCCGACCGCACCGGCCACGCCATCCTGCACACCCTGTACGGCCAGTCCGTGCGCCGCGAGGTGAAGTTCTTCGTCGAGTATTTCGGCCTCGATCTGATCATGCAGGCCCAATCCGATGGGACCCAGGCCTGCACGGGCCTGACCGCGCTCCAGCTCGACACCGGCCAGCTGCACCGCTTCCGCGCCAAGATGGTCATCCTGGCCACCGGCGGTTACGGCCGCGCCTATTTCTCGGCCACCTCGGCCCACACCTGCACGGGCGACGGCAACGCCATGGTGCTGCGCGCCGGCCTGCCGCTGCAGGACATGGAGTTCGTGCAGTTCCACCCGACCGGCATCTACGGCG